>NZ_BDGT01000002.1 GCF_001748285.1 Thermogemmatispora onikobensis
GGAGTGAAGTCTGTTCCGCCGCGACCTCGTGGGGGTGGCAACTCGGCGGAGACGCTGCTGACCTCATAGGGGCCGTAGCAGGCTGTATCGACATAGTAGAGTTGGCCAATCACGTGGGGATAGGCAGCCAGAATGCCCCGCAGCTCGCTCAGGAAAAGACCTGAGTCGCTGTCGCTGATCGAGCCACTGGTATCGATAGCAATGTAGACGTACAGCTGCTCGTTGTCCTGAGCGTCGAGGTAAAGCCGCTGGCCGATAAAGCGCCGGTCGAAGCCAGAGAAGTCGCTCGGGGTCTGTGTCAGAAAGCGCCAGAGATAGCTACGCCAGTCAAGCCGACTTGGCTCGATACGAGCAAGCTCGCGCTCCAGGCCGAGCGGAAAACGACCGGGTTGTACTACTGTGCTGCGTGCTTGCTTAATGGCCCGCCACCAGTAGTCTCGCTGGCGGTCATGCTCCGCGTGTGACAACGGGTCCTCCTGTTGGCTCTGCGGCTGGAGATCGAGAGGAGTGCGCAGCTGGGCGGCGCGCTTGGGATTCTGCTGTAGTTGTTGATAGACCTCCTCGACGCTCAGGCTCTCTAAATCAGGCTCGCGCAAATGTCCCCTGGGCAGCTCTAGCCCTTCCAGATGGGCAATGATGCCATTGACAACGATATCGGCAGCAATGTTCCAGAGGTGCGCATCACGCTGGCCGCGCCTTGGCACATGCTGCAGGGCGGTGTGGAGCACCTCGTGGGTCAGCACCCCCAGGCGCTCGGCAGGCGTCAGCTGGAGCCAGAAGGCGGGATTGAACGTGATGCTGCGCCCGTCTGTCATGGCTGTGTCGACACTATCGTTCACTTTAATCTGGGCGAAGAGGCTCAGAGTGGCGAAAAAGGGCTGCCGTAGACGAAGCTGGAGAATCGCGCCGCTGATCTGCTTGTGAACATTGTGGTGCTCCTGCATGGCATCTCCTCCTTGGAGCGAAGCGGCTCAGGCGAAGGCTGAGCGCGGGCAGCCTCTGGCTATAATGAGCGTGCTGCTCCTCCTTCGTTCATTGTTGTGGATTGAGTAGCTCCATGTACTCGGCAAACAGCTTCTGGAGCTGCTGGTTGCGCTGGGCCAGGGCGGCCAGCTTGCCTAGCTCGTTGCGCGCGCGCAGCAGGCGGAAGAGATCCGTGGCGAAGAGCTGAACCCATTCGGGTTGGGCTTTCTGGCTCATCCAGACGAAAGCCTGATAGCACTGCTGCAGGGTTGAGGCGCGCGTCGCCAGAGCAACCGTGATGGCATAGCGCAGCGATGGCTCGCTCGGAAAGGCGATCTGCTCGCCTGCCCCCTCAAGGATAGCCTCGACATCGGGGAGGCGCTCGTAGAGGGCCATGAATGCCTCAAACTCGGCGGCGGCCCCCTGGCCCACTGCCGGAGCGATATCCAGTCCGGCCTTGTAGAGAGCGTCGGCCATCATCCAGGTGCGTGGGGAAGGCCAGGCTGGCTGCTGCGGATCGAGCTTGTGCAGCAGCTCGGGACGGAAGGCCAGGAAGGCTAATAAGTGCTCGTGTATGCCCTGCTCCAGAGCGTAGGTTTTAAAGCTATCGAAGTTCGGTTCCACGAAGAGATGGATAAAGCGGTTGCTCAGCGGTGCGGGCATATCGAAGACGGCGGCGCGATCTTCTTTGCGATTGCCAGCGGCCCAGATGAACCAGCCTTCGGGGACGGTGTAGCTGCCGACGCGCCGGTCGAGAATCAGCTGCTGGGCGATGCCCTGGATTGTGGGCGGAGCCAGGTTGAGCTCATCAAGGAAGAGGATGCCCCGGCCCGCGCGCGGCAGAAACTCAGGCGGATACCAGCGGGCTGTCCCTTCCTCGGCCACGGGCAGACCGCGCAGATCGGTCGGTGCCAGCTGTGAGAGACGCAGGTCGATCAGCTCCAGACCGTGGGCCCGTGCCGTCTGCGCGACAATGCTGGATTTACCAATGCCAGGCGGCCCCCAGATCATGGTGCTCATCATCAGGCGTCGACTCACCAGACCGGACAGAAAGTGTGCCAGGGCATCAGGTCGCATGAGGCTCTTTCTCCCTCCTTTATGGGTATTCTTGTCTTCAGCGAGCGAGGTCAGATCTGCTATCTAGCCTGCGAAAAAGCCTTCCCACCTGTCAACTCCCTGGCTGACTGGCCAGGCGAGCGCGAGCAGCGGCGCGCACAAAGCAATTGCCATCGCGGGCCAGGGTCTCCAGCAAGCTGGGCGGCGCGGCGACATGCCGGCTCACAAGATAGCGCTCAACCCAGCGGCCCGATTCGGCGAACAGCTCCAGTAAAGCTGGCGGCAGATCTGGCCGCTGCAGAAGCAGTGGACGCAGACGCGAGGGCAGGTCAGCTTTGATAATCTCTTCACGCAGGGTCTCTAGCAGATACTCGAAGATCAGGTTCTGACCTTGGGCAGAGACCTGGGGATGAGTCGCGACTGTGATTGCTACTTCGCTATCGTTCAGGCGGAGCAGCTGCTCTAGCAGCGTCAGCGGAGCGGCAGGGTGAGCTGCCAGAGAGCGAAGAATCTCGATGGGTTGCGCGTTCTCTTCTGCCACGAGGGCTGCGCGTTGGCGACGCCACTCGCTCAGGTAGTGGGTGGCAAGGCGCTCCAGCAGGGACACGGGCAAGTGCGGCTGCTGGCACAAGGCCAGATGGATCTCGCGGTCATCAAGCTCCACAAGACGCGCCAGGATCTCGGTGGGGGTCTGGGGATTACGAGCCAGACCAGCCAGCACAGCGCGATCCTGCTTGCGGGAGGCGGCCAGATGGTGCAAGATCTCTGGCGCTAGCGCTGGATGGGAGGCGGCACGCCGACGGACCATCTCCTCTGGATGGGCGCAGAGCTGCTCGGCGAACTCTGTGGGCAGACACGGGTTGCCTGCCAGCGCGAGCACCACTTCCAGTGCGGGGTCGCGGGTCAGAGAAGCAATGAGCGTCGCCGGCAGCCCTGGGTGAGCGGCGACGGCAGCCCGCACCTGAGGGGACTCATCCGCGGCCAGAGGCCGGAACAAGGCGCTCTCAGGCGGCAAATAGGGCACAACGGCGGCCCGGACCTCAGCGCTGGCATCGGTGGCAAACAGCTCACGCTCGCTGGCACCTAGCGCGGGATGGCTGGCCACTGCCCGCCGGACCTCGGATTCGGGACTATGGACCAGGCGCGCTAACGCCTGCGCTGGAAGCTGAGGGTGAAGGGCGGCAGCGCTGCGTACCTGGCCGCTGGGGTCCTCTATCAACGACAGCAACAGAGCAGGAGGCGTAGCGGGATTGGCCGCCACGGCGCTGCGAATCTCTACCTCTGGCCCCTTCGCCAGATCCTGAAGAAGCTCAGGAGGAAGTGCCGCCAGCCTCACAACCTCAGCGCGGACCGCTAACGGTCCCTCGCTGACCAGCTTCAGCAACGTTCCCTGGTGCAGGTGGGGGAAGCTGGCCAGCAAAAGCCGACGCCAGCACTCGTCGTCTGGCAGATAGATCCCCTCAACCAACTCAGGATAGAGATCGGGCATGGCTAACGCCAGGAGCACCAGCGTCGAGCTGAAAGAACGGGGATAGAGGCCAACCTGACTGCTACGCCGCTCGTAATCAGCCACCGCTTCGCTGGCGATGTGCTGCCACTGCTGGTTAAACTCGGAAATCTCACCTGCGATGGCTACGTGCCACTGTAAGGCCCACATGGTTTCATCGGAGAACCAGCGAATGCGACTGAGATTCACGTCCTCATTGAGCCAGCGTAACCAGAGCAGAGGCGTCTCTTCGCAGCGTAAGAGTTGCAGCCAGGCCTGGGGCGAGGCTTGTTTAATAAAATCGGGCTGCGTCAGGTTCAAAAGGGGCAGAATAGGATTGGAAAGAAATTCGTGAGGAAACTCGCGCGCCAGCTCCAGCAACAGGTCAAGCGAAGTATTCGGATTGCGTGCCACGGCCCGGCGTACGGTCAGATCGCGTTCCCTGCTCAGCTGCTCCAGTGCAGCGGGCGGCGTCGCCGGGTTGGCAGCGACCAGGGGACGCAGGGCAGGCTGTTGACTCAGCTCGATCAATCGCTCAGGGGTCGTGTCAAGATCTTGAGCTTCAGCGACCAGCTCGGGAGGCACGTTTTCTGTTGTCATAGGCCAGAAGATCCATCGTAGTCTAGTGCTCGACTATTGAGAATGCTGCTTCACGTACTGGAGTAGCGTCAACGGCAGGCGGCGCGCGAAGCAACTCGCTGTCAAGTCAAGCAAGGAGAGCAGAAGCATAGGCTGAGCAAGAGTCGCCCTCGGCGGCGGCTCTCCGGGCTAGCCCACTGGCAGACAGATAGGTGAGTGACTCGTGGAAACTACTATAGACGACAAGGTGGGTCTCTGTCAATCTGATCCCTGGCCTGCCTGGACGCCCTGCGGTTGGTCCGGTGTAGACGGAAATTCGCTGGACCTCCTCACCTGCCTGCCAAGGGCTGGCAGCCACATTCCTCCCGAGACCACTTAGCTGTGGTGTGAGATCGGCTCTCACTATTCTGCTGCTACAGTCAGAAGTTCTCCTCCGCTCTTGAGATCCGCTCGCAAGGCCATCTCGTTAAGCGTCGTCTTGTATAACTTCTTATGAGAAGAGACGCTATTTTTAACAAACTATTAATATCCATCTGGTTTAGATAGGTGCTATACTCTCTAGCTGTATAGAAGAAACTATTCAAGTGTTCTCCCTATTCTCTGTCAGGAGCGCCTAAATGTTGGCAGATCGCCGTCTAGAGCTGCAATCAGGGTATGAGGTGGAGCGGAGCCAGTGGCAGGAAGCTTCTCTTGACCTGGCTACCCTGCTGCGTCGCACGGGCTTTGGTATCAAACTACGCTTTCTTATATCAATGCTCATTGTGTCGCTAATACCTGTGAGCTTATTTGCTGTGCTTTTTTATGAATCTGTCTATCGGCTAGAGGGGAGGAAAACCTGGCTGCTTCTCAGTGGCATCCTCCTCTTGACTGTTTTGACGGCAACCTGGGTCTTCCTCCCAATTGTGCGCCCCATCCGTCGGGCAACGCGCCGGATCGCAGCTACCACCGACGAAGTGCGGCGCCTGACCATTGACGCCCAACGTATTGCCGGCGAGCAGCAGGTCGGGACCTCCATTTTAGCGGCGGTCAGCCGACACCTGGCGGTGCGTCACACGGCCATTGTGCGTGATATCTCCCTGATCGCCCGAACGTGCCAGGGCCTGCAGCCTCGTTTGGCCCTGCTGCTTCAGCGGGCCCAGGCCAACCACGAGGGCGAGGCCCTGGAAGCGCTGATAGCGCTCCGTCATGGATTGCAGCAAATCTCATTTCTTGCTGGTCGAATGTCTGATGCCTATGAGCGCGATAGGTTGCCGGAGCAGCTAGATAAAGCCATGAAGAGCGCCCAGGAGATCGCGGCCCAGTTCAACGAGGCCAGTCAGCAGCTTGCCAAAGATCTAGAGCAGCTTGAGCTGGCCACCGAGGCACTGATGTAGACTGCTCAAGGGCGATCGAAGGGATCTCCCTGCCCGGCGCGGAAGGCAAGTGAACTGGTCAGTTTGCTGGAGGACGATGGGGACAGCGATGCGATGTACACCAAGGATTTTGCCAGCTTGCTGCAACTCCTGGGTCTGTCTCAGCAGAGTGGGACGCTGATCGTGCTTCGCCAGGGAGAAGCCTGGCAGGCCAGTGTGCAGCTACAGAAGGGGCGTCCTCTCTCGTGTGTCATTATCAGTCTGGTCGATGGGCGGCTCCTCATGAGCGGTGCTCAGGCGATTGACTGGCTGGCCAGGCGAGGAGAATTACAGTGGCATCTGGCGGCAGAAGAGCAGATGGAGGCCGCCGCCCCGGCGCCTGGTCCTGGCCAGCGCCTCACCTCGCCTCCATTCTCTGCACAGGAGCCAGGGCTTTCCCATCTGGTACCTTGCCGGCTGTCCCAGTCGCCTCCTCTCTCGTCCTGGTCGCGTGAGGAACGACTGATCTTTGCCCTGGTTGATGGAAGCCGCACAGTGACTGAAATCGCCCATCTGCTCCGTCGCTCACCAGATCAGATTATGCCTCTACTCCTTTCCATGTCTCAAAAGCGGGCTATCACGCTCAAAGAGATCCGTAAGTGAAATATAGACATAATTATATATACCTACGGTAGAGGGAGAGAGCCATGAACTCGTTTGCATCTCCGCTAGCGCCCGAGCAGCGCCCATCTGCTGGAGATCGAGCGCAGCTGGAAAGTCGCCCTGTCTTGCCGAGCGAGCATTTCCCGCTGGGGCGCTTGCCGCGCGTCCTCCGTCCGCGAGATCTGACGGTGCTCTGTCTATTCGCTGTGCTTCTCATTAACAATGTCCAGACGGTTGGGGCGGCGGGAGGGGGGGGCCTGCTGTACTGGACGCTGGGGTTTCTCTGCTTTCTCGTTCCCTCAGCGCTAGTCTGTGCTCAGCTCTATCGCCTCTTTCCCGGCGAAGGGGCGGTTTACTTATGGGCGAATCGGGCCTTTGGCAATTTCTGGGACACCTTTCTAGGCTTTTTCTGCAACTGGTGGCCGGGGGCCATTGGTTTAACTGTGGAGGCTGAAGCTGCCGTCGCCAGCATTCAGGGACTCAAGAGCGACTGGCTCACGCTGCCCTGGGAGCAGGGAGTGGCGGCGATCCTGATCTTGCTGGCAGCGCAGTTGCTCTGTGCTCTCGGCCAGAAGCAACTGCAGCGCATCTTGAACGTTGCCCTCGTTGCCTATGCCCTCATGTTCGGACTTGTGGGCCTGGCTGGCCTCGGGTGGCTGCTGAGTGGTCAGCCGCTGCGCGGAGACTTCTCGGCCCAGTCCTGGCAGCTCAGCCCCTCTAGCCTGCCGGTGCTGGCCATCGTCACCGTCGCCTTACTAGGGATAGCTGTGCCCTTGAATATGGGGGGCGAGGTCGTGGACTCGCAGCGCAGTGAGCGTTACCTCCTGTGGGGAACGCTCATCATTATCGCAGGCTACCTCTTGGCCACCTTTGGCGTTCTGGCCGTCCTTTCTCCCGCGGAGCTGAAAGAGCCGGGCTTCGTCTCTGTGCTCTTCAGCCATGTTTTTGGTGATGAGGTCGGCTATATTATTTCAGATTGCTATTATCTTACAATGTTCTTCTATTTCATTTGTGCAACAGCGGCCTACAATGCCATGTTCGCGCGTCTGCTCTTCGTCGCGGGCCTGGATCGGCGCTTGCCTCGTGCTCTGGCGCGTCTCAACGCCAGCGGGGTGCCTTTCAATGCCATGTTGTTGCAGACAGCCATGAATATAATCTTTCTTATTATCATATTCTTTATTGCTCCTGCAGCGCCTAACCAGGAGTTAGCCCTCGCCGTCTTCCTGGTCGTCATTAATGGGGCCTCGGTCATCTGGGACATAGCGATGATCAGTCTCTTCCTCAGCGGCATTCTCCTCTGTGGTCGTTTCGGTCGACAGCTGCGCCAGCGCTGGGTGGTGCCGCCGCCGCTTTTTTACCTGGCTACTGTGCTTGGGATCGCCCTGACTGGTGTCGCCATCGGTTGTACCTTTTTCGCTGGGTCGCCAGTACCGGAGGTCTTGAGCAACGAAGACTGGGGCTTCTGGGTTTTGCTCTTTGTGCTGGCCAGCCTGACGGTGGGAGCGATCTACAGCTTTCTGGTGCCGGAGGCGGAGGACCTGGCGGCCCTCTTGCCAGTGCCGTCGAGCGGCCCGACAGTTGGGGCACCGCTGGCGGCCAGCTCCCTGGAGCACATGGCCTCTCCCGCTGGCTCTGTTCCCGGCGCGCTCACTGGCGGTCCGGGGGAGGGGCGTCCTCTCCAGGGGGGCATCTCACATCAGTCTGAGCCGTCGCCGTGGCCACGGCCCGGCTCGCTTCCCGGTCCTGGGGGATGGAGGCCATAGGGTGGGCGCTCTCGTACCTGCCTGCTATCCGCCTGGGTCTGGTGTGGTGGAGTGCTCAACGCAACGGCGGCATGCCGGGTCTGGCCAGAGTTAGCCTGACAGGAGGCGATGAGCCTGGGGCGCTGAGCAAGTGTCACGCGAGATGAGAAGAGAAAGGAACGATGCAAGATGAGTGAAAGCCAGATGCAGACCTCATCGGAGCTGTCTCCTCAAAGCGAGGCGCAGATCTATACCTTACGCAAGAACAGCCTGGGTCTCTTCGATGCCATTGCCCAGTCGGTGGCTCTGCTCTCGCTGGAGATGGGCATTGCTCTCTCCAGCTCCTTTGCCGCCGCTTCGGCGGGGGTAGCCGTGCCGCTGGCCTATGTTGTCGCTGGTCTTGCCAGTCTCTGTCTGGCCTACGTCATCATTCGTTTTACCAGGCGCTTTGCCAGTGCTGGGGGTCTCTATACCTATATTGCTCAAGGGCTTGGGCCGCAGGCTGGCTTTATTGGCGGCTGGATGTATGGCGGGGCTTTTGCTGCCGGGGCTTCCTTCACACTTGCTATTTCCAGTATCTTTCTTGATCAGTTGTTGGAACATCTGGGGCTGACGCTTCACTGGTTCGTCATTTTCTGTATCTTACTGGTGCTCCTCTTTATCCTGGCCTTCTTTGATGTCCGGCTCTCGACGCGAACGCAGCTACTGCTCTCCTTTATCGGTCTACTCTCGGTCCTCGCCCTGGCTGTGATTATCCTGGCCCGTGGTGGAGCGAGCGGCATTAGCTTCACCCCCTTGTCGCCGGCTGGACTGGCGGGTGGCTGGTCCTCGCTCTTCTTCGCCGCCATCTTCAGCTTCACCTCGTTTATTGGCTTCGAGGCGGCGGCGGTGCTTGGAGAAGAGACACAGCGTCCGCGTCAGGCTATTCCCTGGGCCATTCTGACAGCGGTGCTGGTGGCCATTCTCTACTATGTCCTGGTCTCCTTTGCGATGGCCAACGGCTATGGAGTGGCGCACATCGATCAATGGGCCAGGGACGAAGCGCCTCTGGACACGCTGGCAACGCGCTACGCAGGGGCCTTCCTGGCGACCCTCATTGACCTCATGGTTGCCATTGGGGCCTTTAGCGCCACGCTGGCGGGGGTTGTTCTGGCTTCGCGCATGATGTTCGCCGTCGGGCGCGATGGTGGCTTACCGGCAGTCTTTGCCGTGACCCACCCTCGCTACAAGACCCCCTGGGTGGCGATTCTGGTAGTGCTGGCTCTGACGCTGGTACTGGGGGCTGCACTGGGGACGCAGCTGGGACCGTTCCTCTTCTTCGGCTTCATGGCGACGACGGCCTCGCTTGGGATTCTGCTGGCCTACATTCTGGTAGCCCTGTCGGGGATCGTGGCCTCTATCCGGGCCCGCATGCGCGGTGAGGGTGCTCCCCTGGCTCTGGCCTTTGATATCCTGCTGCCCTTGATTGCGATCATCATCTGCGCCTTTACTATCTATAGCTCGATTGTACCGGTGCCGCAGTTTCCGCTCAACCTGGCCCCCTATATTGCGGCGGCCTGGCTGGTCATTGGCCTGGGACTGCTGGTCGCTCTCCAGCTACGCCGCCCGCAGCAGGTGCAGCGCTTCGGGAAAATCCTGGGAGAGCACGTCAGCGAGTAGGCGATGAGAGAGCACTTGACGACGAAAGAGAACCTGGCAGGAGGAAAAGCGATGACAGAGGCAATGGAGCAGTCGGGAACAGGACCCTCGCCCGAGCTGCTCGCAGCGATGGAAGCCAATCTATTTGAAGCCTATGCCCACCTTGGGCGGGCCTTGGGCGGTGAGTTTCACGAGCGTGATGGCCTGCTCTTCTTTTTCAGCGGACGACCGGTCTTCTTCGGCAACGGAGTGATACGCTGCCAGCTTGCTGAGGAGGAGGCCGGAGGGCAGATCGCGGCCCTCTGTGCGGAGGCGCGTCGCCGGCAGGTTCCCTTGACCTGGTTACTCTCCCCCTCATCGCGTCCCGCTGATCTTGAGCAGCGTCTGCTGGCCCAGGGCTGCCGGCTGGACGAGGAGGTGCCGGGCATGGCCATCGAGCTGGGGCGGCCCTTGCCGTCAACAGTGCCAGCGGTGCCCGAGGACCTGGTTGTCGAAGAGGTTGGCGACGCGCGGGCAATGGAGATCTGGCTGCAGGTGCTCTGCGATGGCTTCGGCTTCCCTGAGCCGATCCGGGCGGTCTTCTTCGATCTCTACCAGCGCTATGGCTTTCTGCCGGGCCAGCAGGTGTGCTATCTGCTAGGCTTCTGGCGTGGGGAGCCGGTCGGAACAGCCCTGCTAACCTTCGGCGGGGGCCTGGCGGGCCTCTACGGCGTGGCAACGCTCCCCCAGGCGCGTCGTCAGGGAATCGGCACAGGGATGACGCTGGCGGCCATGCGCACGGCTGAGCGGCTGGGCTATCGCCGTGCCACCCTCCAGGCCACACCGATGGGCTTGAACGTCTATCGGCGCCTGGGCTGGCAGGAGTACTGCCTCTTCAAAACCTATGTCCTGGAGTGAGCGTTTGGCGGCCCGGTGGTGGAGGCTGGCCTGCTGACAGCGCGGAACAGTTGCTTCCATGCCAGGCACGGACCGACAAGGGAGGCGTCCCGGCACTTGTCAGGAAGGGGCGCCTCCCTGTCTGCTGCCCGGTTTCGCCTGCCCGCTGCGATTGCTTTGCCTTTTGTCTCTCTCTGTGCCGACCGCGCCGCATTCGGGCTACCGGGTTTTGACAATCAGGGTGGAATACGCTATAGTACAGACGTTCGGTCGAGGTCTGCTATGGCTTGGCAGGAGGAGAAGAGAGCGGTGAAGGTCACACCCGCACGGCGCCAGTATCTGCAGATCAAGAGCCAGTATCCCGATGCCATTTTGCTCTATCAGGTCGGCGATTTCTACGAGACCTTTGATGAGGATGCGCGCATCGCAGCCCGTGAGCTGCAGATCGTCCTGACGGCTCGCCACTATGGCGAGGAGCGCGTGCCGCTGGCGGGCATCCCGATGCATGCGCTCGAAAACTATGTGGGCAAGTTGATTCAGCGGGGCTATAAGGTGGCGATCTGCGACCAGGTCGGCGAGGTGGGCCACGGCGTGGTAGATCGCGCCGTGACACGCATTCTGACGGCTGGCACCCTCTCCGAGCCCAATCTCTTGCCGGCCCGCCAGAATAATTATCTGGTAGCTATTGCTTCCTCCCGTCAACAGACCGGGCTGGCAGCGGTTGATGTCAGCACGGGCGAGTTCAGCGTGACCTGGTTTGCCCCCACGGAGCTACCGGCGGCGCTGGAGGCCGAGCTGCAGCGTCTCTCCCCTTCCGAATGCCTGCTTGTTGAGGGAACAGGCCGCGAGACCTACCGCTTCCCGTCACAGACCGTGACCATTACCCCCTGTCCACCCCATTTCTTCGATGTCGATGCCGCTCGCGTGCGGCTCTGCCGTCATTTCGGCGTGCAGTCGCTCGACGCCTATGGCTGTGCCAGTGCTCCCCAGGCGATTGCTGCCGCCGGAGCCATTGTTGCCTATCTGGAGAAGATGAATACGGCCCTCCTCTCGCTCTTGACGGGTCTCCATTCTTACCAGACGACCAGCTATATGGTGTTGGATGCGCACACTCAGCGCAATCTCGATATCCTGCAAGGCTCGCGCAGTGGTACGACGCAGGGGAGCCTCTTGGGAGTGCTCGATCGAACGCTGACGCCGATGGGGGCGCGCTACCTGCGCCGCATGGTGACGCAGCCCCTGCTCGACCTGACGCTCCTCAACGCTCGCCTGGAGAGCCTCGAAGAGCTGTATGAAAGCCCCGCGCTGCGTAGCCGCATTGCTGCCTGTCTCCAGAGCCTGGGTGATCTGGAGCGCTGTGCCGGACGGGTGCGTCAGGGGACAGCGACGCTGCGCGAGGTGCAGGGATTGCGGAACTATCTGGAGATCATTCCCCGCCTGCGCGAGCTATTGCAGGGCTGTCAGGCTCCACTGCTGCAAGAGATTGCCGCTGAGCTGGATGATTGCCCCCAGGTGCGCGATCTCATCGCCCAGGCTCTGGTTTCCGAGGGAGCGGTGGACGATGGCGCCGAGCACGGGCGGCTGATCCGTGCTGGTTTCCATCCCGAGCTGGATACCCTGATCGCCTCCATTCGCGACTCGCGTCTCTGGATGGCTCGCCTGGAGCCGCTCGAACGCGAGCGTACCGGCATCAAGTCACTCAAAGTCGGCTATAACAAGGTCTTTGGCTACTATATCGAGGTCAGCAAGGCCAATCGTCACCTGGTTCCTCCCGACTATGAACGTCGCCAGACCCTGACAAACGCGGAGCGTTATATTACGCCCGAGCTGAAAGAGCATGAAGCGCGCATTCTCAATGCTGAGGAGCGGATCGAAGAACTTGAGCGCAGCATCTATGCCGACGTCCTGCGCCAGCTGAGCCTCTCCTACGGCCAGATGATGACCACGGCCTCCGCAGTAGCGCGTATCGATGCCTTACTGAGCCTGGCGGAGGTCGCTGCCCACTACGGCTATGTCAGGCCGGTCCTGGAACAGGGACATGTCCTTGACATTGTCGGTGGACGTCATCCTGTGGTCGAGCGCAGTCTGGATGGCGATGTCTTTATTCCCAACGACACTCACCTGGATGGCGATGAGGGCGAGCGCATCCTGTTACTGACCGGGCCCAACATGGCCGGCAAGTCGACCTACCTGCGTCAAGTCGCTCTCATCACGTTACTGGCCCAGATCGGCAGCTTTGTTCCCGCCAGAAGCGCCCGCATCGGCCTGGTTGATCGCATCTTCACGCGCGTGGGTGCAGAGGATGATATCGCCTCGGGAAAAAGCACCTTTATGCTGGAGATGGAAGAGACAGCGGCGATTCTCCATCACGCAACGCGCCATAGCCTGATTGTGCTCGATGAGATCGGGCGTGGCACCAGCACCTACGATGGCCTGGCGATTGCCCGCGCCGTGGTGGAGCACCTGCATTCGGTGATTGGTGCGCGCACGCTCTTCGCAACCCACTATCACGAGCTGGCAGCGATGGCGAATGAGCTGCCCCATCTGCGCGTCTACACGATGGCGATCAGCGAGGAAGAGAATGGCGACATCGTCTTTCTGCATCGCGTGACCCCCGGCTGCATCGGACGCAGTTACGGTGTCCATGTCGCGCGCCTGGCAGGTATGCCGCCGAGCATTATCCGCCGCGCCCAGGAAGTCCTGCGAGCGCTAGAGGTCGGCCAGCATGCGCCAGGCCAGGTGGCCGGTGTGGCTCTGGTAACCGGCGCTCTGCCTCTTTCCTCAGCTACTGAGTTGCCTGCTACTGGCTCGGCCACCAACGGCCATCGGACAGGGCGCGATCATGGAAGGCGGCAGGCCAGTGTCGCCGAGGATAGTGGCCGACTATCACTGACCTACGCCTGGCAGAGCGAGGAAGGCCGGCGTTTAGCGGCCCTTCTTGAGGATCAGGGGACGGATGAGGCCCTGCTTGATCATATCGATATCTGCGCCATCACCCCACTGGATGCCCTCAACCTGCTCTTTCTGATTCAACGCCAGCGACAGAAACAGAGAAAGGCGCTATGAGTCGCCCAGACCCATTCATGTCTGATTTAACGCAGCGTACTCTATCGGCTCCGAGATCGCTTCCTCCGCGCCTCCCCATTCGCCAGCTACCGGCGGAGGTAGCGGAACGCATCGCCGCCGGCGAGGTCATCGAGCGTCCTGTCTCAGTGGTCAAAGAGCTGGTAGAGAACGCCCTTGATGCCGGCGCCCACGAGATCCGCGTTGAAATTCGAGACGGGGGCCTGCGTCTCATTCGCGTCAGTGACGATGGTCAGGGGATTCCCGAGGAAGACCTGGAACGAGCCTGTGCTCGTCACTCCACCAGTAAGATCGGGCGTGTCGAGGATTTAGAGCAGCTACACACGCTGGGTTTTCGAGGCGAGGCCCTGGCCAGCATCGCAGCGGTCTCCGAGCTGACCCTACTCAGCCGGCCCGTAGAGAGCGAGGAGAGCGGCCAGGAGGAACCGGCGGCCTGGATTACGGTGCGTGGTGGGAACCTTGTCCAGCGAGGTCATCGGGCACGCCCGCGAGGCACGACCGTCACCGTACGCGAACTCTTCTACAATGTTCCAGCGCGACTCAAATTCATGCGCAGTGCCCGGAGCGAGGCTGGCCAGATTCTGCAGCTGCTCTATCGCTACGCCGCGGGCTATCCTGCCGTACGCTTCAACCTGACCGTCGAAGAGCAGCCCCTCTTACAAACCAGCGGCAGCGGCGAGCTGGCCACCGCTCTAGCGGAGCTCTACCGTCTACCGCTCGCGGAGCTGCTCATCCCCGTTGAGGTGGAAGATGAGCAAGGCATCAGGATCTTCGGCTACGTAGGCAACCGTGTCCTGGCCCAGCCCAATCGGCAGCACGTGATGCTCTTCATCAATGGGCGGCCTGTGCAGGTGCGTGCGCTGCAAGAGGCCCTGGAAGTGGGCTATCGTCCACTGCTGGCCAAAGGGCGCCATCCCTTGCTGGTGCTCCATCTGCAACTGCCGGCCTCAGAGGTCGATGCCAATGTTCACCCGGCCAAAACAGAGGTCCGTCTGAGGCGCGAGCGCGAGCTGGCGACCTTGCTCACCCAGAACGTGCGCGCGGTCCTCGAACGCAGTCCTGTGCTGCCCGCCGAAAGCACCTGGCCAGGTCCGGCCAGTGTCTATCAGCCGCACTTGCCGGGGCCACGTCGGCGGGGCCTGCGAGTGCAGGAGGAGAGCGAGCGTTATGGCAACGGAAGCAGCCGCCCGACGCCCGCTGAGGTTCTGGCGGCCCTGCGTCCCCTGGCTCAGCTGCAGCAGGCAGTCATTCTTGCCGAAGCTCTCGATGGGAGCCTTTATCTCATCGACCAGCACCGTGCCCATGAGCGCATCCTCTATGAACATCTGCGCAGCCGGACTGCTGGAGCTGGGAGCGAAGGAGCAGAGAACCTGGCGGCGCACCTCCTGCTGGAACCGATAGTACTGGAATTGAAAGGCTGGCAGGCGGAGCTGCTGGAGCAACGTCTGCCGATCCTGGCCAGCCTGGGCCTGGACTGCGAGCATTTCGGAGGACGCAGCTTCCTGGTGCGTTCAGTTCCCGAAGGCATCGGCGACAGCGAGCAGCTGGCGGCCCATCTGCGTGAGCTGGTGGAGATTGCTCTTGAAGACAGCGAAGACTGGAAGGATCACCTGCTCATTGGGCTGGCCTGCCGCTCGGCCCTGCGCCGAGGACGTACCTTGAGCCAGGGCGAGCAACAAGACCTCCTGCTTCGTCTGGCCCAGACAGCCGCTCCAGCGGTCTGTCCTCATGGTAGTCCGGTGCTGCTCCACTATAGTCGCGCCTTCCTCAGCGAAAAGTTTGAGTGGTAGCATTGGTAGCAACCCACTGCCACGGCGGCAGCCCGTCCAGGGAGCCAGGACGCGCAGACCAAAGACCCCGACGCCCGACGGTGACAGGCTCCGGACGGGCTGGCATCCAGGTCAGACGGGCGACAGACAGCAAGCGCCAGGGCCGGTCACAGCAGCCGGTTGAGGAGATCGGCCACAATAAAGATGGCCAGGTCGAGGATCAGCAGAGCCAGCAAAGCAAAATCGATGTGGAGGGCCACAGAGGCCACTCCCTGCAAGAGGGCCTCGTTGAAGACGAGCAGGTGCGTATACCAGAGCAGCGCTAGCGTAATCCCGGCCAGGAGGAAGAGGCCCGTCAAGAGCCAGCGCGCGCCACGCCAGTCCTGGGAGCTGGGCCAAAGCTCAGCAGTAATGGTTAAAATCAGGTAAGGGGCGAAGAGGAGCGTCCACCAGGGCCAACCTGGCCGGATCAACTGCAGACGTACCTCCCAGATATTGTAGCCAGTGGCCACCCAGTAGAGAAAAATGATGGCCCCAATCCCTCCGATCAAAGGAGCGACGGCGCTCAAGCCATCGCCGATATGGCTGACCAGACGCCCTGGCGGGCGCACATATTGCACCTCGCCGAGCTGCAGCGCCTGGGGCATGCCACGCTGTAGCATACCGTACGCTCTTTCCTGCACTAGTGGTCTGATGCGGAAAAGCGTGATTTTGGTAATGCGGAAGCCAAAGGGGCGGAAGAGCAGGACCACAAAGGCGTGGCAAAGCTCATGCAAGATGACGCCGGGGGCATTCATCCAAAACCAGATCAACAGGCCCCGCTCGCCGAACAAGCGATAGCCGATACGATCGACGCGATGGCGCAGAGCGCGGCAGGTCAGGCGGAGCAGGATAAAGAGCGCGAAAACACCGGCGATCAACAGCCAGGGTTCATAGGGCTTAATCTGAGCAGTCAGGGCAGGGTCCATGAGCATAGCCTCAGCGACAGTCGACAGCGCGACGGCCTCTCATCTTATCACTATTGTAGAGAAGGATCTGGACGAGCGTCAATAGGGCCACGTTTTTCCGGAATCAGCGACTTATCTCATCGGCTTCCGTCTCAAACTCCTCGTGCCCATATTCTTCCTCTGGCTCCTCCTGCAGGCAAGTAGCGGCAGCAGGGTGACGGCGCTCGTAGAAGAAGCCCCAGAGAGCGAAGAGCAAGATAGCCAGAGACAACAAATAGATCACGCGATCGATACCGAGCAGATCGGCTGCCGCGCCAGTCAGCAGAATCACCGGGATTGTTCCGGCATTATAGAGCATCAACTGCAGGGCCAGCACACGGCCCTTAATCCACTCAGGTGTCTCCTCCTGAACACGGGTCTGAGCGGGGATATTAATGCAGTCCAGGGCGATGCCGCCCAAGAACATAATCAGCGCGGCGCTGCCCAGGAAGAGCGGATGAGTATTCCAACCCACCGGCTGCAGGCTGCGGGCAATAAGTGTCAATAGTGGCAGGAGCAGAATGATCAAAGCGAAGCCCAGGCAGCCTAGAAGAATCGAGCGAGAGATCCCGAGGCGGCGCGTGATGCGGGGCATAAAGAGCGAACCCAGCACCAGGCCGATGCCGGCGGGAGCGAAGACAAAGGCCAGGGTGTCGGCTGGCAGCAGGAAGAGCCGTGTCACCAAAGCCGTGGCCAGCTCAGCCACCAGAGCCAGCAAGATACCGGCGAACGACAGCTGCACCACTGCCAGCAGCAAGGGTTTATTCTGGCGGATAAAGAGCCAGCCCTGGCGCATTTCGCTGCCGATATTGCCGAACAGGCTCAGCGACTGCGTAGCCAGGTCCTCGCCGGAAGCAGCCGGGCGGTGCGGAGCGTGCTGTTCGAAAGCGCGGGGAGGGATCAGCAAGATCAGGCCCGCGCAGAGCAGGTAGAGCAGCCCGATCAAGAAATAGAGCGTCTCCACAGGCTGCACTGTCAACGAAAAGAGCTGCAAGGTGGGGAGCAGGCTCAGCACCAGGGGGGCGAAAATAATCATCCCCAGGGCCATCGACGTCATAAACGTGATATTGAAGAGCGCCAGGGCGGGCATCAGCTCGTCCTCATCGACCAGCAGAGGGATTGTCGAACTCTCGGCGGGCGTAAAGAACTGGCCGATACTCGAGATCAAGAAGGTCAGCAAGTAGGCGGGGATCAGCTGTCTGGCATCGATCAGCAGTGAGATCACGAAACCGAAGCTCGCGATCGCGCGCAGGCAATTACTGCCCCAAAGAATCAGCCGTTTGTCCAAGCGGTCGACAAAGACGCCGGCGGGGGCACTGAAGAGCAAAGCGGGCAAGCTGAAGCTGATAATCGCCACACCCACCAGCGTCGTCGACCCCGTGACCTCCTCAACGAGCACCATGATAGCGTAATTGGAGGCGTTGAGGATAGTCATCGAGATCAACTGAGCGAGCCAGAGGTAGACAAAGTTCTTCTTCCTGAGAAGTGTCTTGAAGCCTCCCCCTTGCTTGGACCTGGCAACATCCATAGCATCTCTCCCAAGTGTGCTAGCTTCGAAGTGGACAAGGAGCAACGACCACGGTCAGGCGCGCAGCCGTGGCCATCCGCAGACCCGAGCCGGTGGTGTTCTGGCTCCAACCCTGGGCCGAAGCTGGGGCTAGAGCCTGGGCCGCTCGTCTGTCTCTTCGGGTTCTGGTTCTGGAGCGTACTGGCCCTCTCTCCATCGGTCAGGGCTGGAAAGTTGGCGGCGTCTGCGGATCGTCATTCGGCGGAGTCAAGGGCGGCAGCCGCTCTTTAGTGCGCCGCTCCACCTCCGAGCGGGGCAACAATACGCGCCGTCCGCACGTCTCACAGCGCAGGCCGATATCGGCGCCCAGGCGCACCACCTGCCAGGTTGACCCGCCGCAGGGATGCGGCTTACGCAGGCGCAAGCGGTCCCCAAGCTCAAGATGCATGGGCATCCTGGACATAGCTGGACCTCCCCTCTGCTGGTTCACGCGGCACCGACTCGCGATAGAGCTGGTGCTGTGCAATATACGCCTCGACACTCTCTGGTGTTTGGTACTTGATCGGGCGCCTCTCCGCCACCCGCCGACGCAGGTCGCTTGCCGAGATAGAGAGGTAGGGTGCATTGACCACGCGGAGCCGTTCGCGTATGCCTGGAAGGCGCTCTTCTAGAGCTGTGACCAGCTCCTGGGGCGGGCGATAACCGGGGCGGCCTACCGCCACTAAGCAATCGAGCTGCGCCAGCACGCCAGCGGCGTTGTACCAACTGGTGAACTCGGCCAGGCTATCGGCGCCCAGGATAAAAGCCAGGTAGACCGGTTGTGCGCCCCAGCGCTCGCGCAGCAGGCGCAGGGTATCCACCGTATAAGAAGGGCCTGGCCGCTCGATCTCGATCTCGCAGAGAGAGAAAGCGGGATTCGACGCGATGGCCAGTCGCAGCATAGCGAGGCGATGCTCCGCAGGAGTCACCGGGCGGCCCGGCTTATGGGGCGGCTGACCAGCGGGGATAAACGCTACCTCACTGAGCGCCAGCGTTGCCCGCACTTCCTCGGCGATCACCAAATGCCCGTAGTGAATCGGGTCGAAGGTCCCTCCCAGCAGGCCGATGCGCCTCACAGCTGGCGTCTCTCCCATAGGCGAAAACAACTCCTCTCAGCAAGAATTGTAGGCGGCGCGTCCACCCGACCACCCGACCGGGCTGAGCTGCTAAATGGCGCCGGCAGACTCCTTGACCGTCAGCTCGGCCTCTGCAAAGGCGTTGCGTAGGGAGTGCAGGGCGTCGGCAATCACGCCGCTCTGGCCGTGGACGATCCAGAAGCGTACCGTCAGGGTCACTGTCTCGCGCGTATAGCCACTAATGGTGGCCACTGGCTCTGGCTTGGGGATAATCTCATCAATTTCGCGCAGGATACTCAGAATCCGTGCGGGCGTCTGCTCACGATCGTACTGCTCCTGGGGCAGCGTCATCGTCAGAGTCACGCGGCGTTCGCCATAAAAAGTATTGTTGATGACGGTGGTGCTAAAAAGCCGTGCATTTGGAATCGTCACTTCCTCGCCGCTGACCAGACGGACCTTCGTCGCGCGCAGCTGCACCTCTTCGACGCGCCCTGTCAGGGTACCGGCGGTTCCTCCCTCGATGCTGATCTCATCCCCGATATGGAAAGGGCGCTCGACCAGGATATAGAAACCGGCCACGAGGTCCTTGAGAATATCCTGGATCGCAAAAGTAAAGGCCACCGTGAGGGTGCCCAGAATTGCCAGCGGTGTCTCGATCGAGAGGTGCCAGAGGGCGAGAATCCAGAAGACGGCAATGCCCAGCACCACGAAACTCAGCATGCGCCCGATCAGCGTCCGCGTGTTGATGTCGATGCGGTTCTCTGCCAGATTGCGGATAGTGATCTTGCTTACCGTGCGACCGATACCGATGCCGAGCACCAGAATGACGGCGCTCAGAATGACGGTCCAGACATCGCCCATATAGTTGGCCAGCTTCTCTATTGCCAGGTTGCCTGCGAAGCTATGCCACAGCAGCTGCAGATTACTGATGCTCCAGATGCTAATGACCACCACCACCCCAAGGGCGAGCAGGAGCAAAATGAGCATCACGCCCAGGGTCTCGACCAGCCAGGCATCCAGCACGGTCTGGCGCAGGCGCCTAACGAGCAAACGACGTAAAAAAAAGCCCGCTGCTCCCGCTATGAGGAGAGTCAGGATCGAGTAGATAAGCTGTTGCACCTGGATTCCCATTGCAAACCCGCGTCCGGCTCTTTGCGTTCCCTGAAAAGAGCGTGTGATGTGTATTACTTCGTCGCAAATTATATCATACTCTTCCCGGCTGGCAGCAGGCAGTGCTTTGACCAGGGGCAGAGGCTGTCTGGCAGGGGCTGCGCTGAAGCTGGCAGAGAGAAGCCACCGGCCTGCAGGAGGGCGCTCAGGGTACAGAGCGGGAAGCCCACAACATTGAGGTAGCAGCCGGCAATGCGCTCGGGCAGCTGAAAGGCCGGGTTCTGAATGCCATAGGCGCCAGCCTTATCAAGTGGGTCGCCGCTGGCAATATAGGCCTCGATCTCCTCATCGCTGTAGGCGCGCATCAAGACTGGAGTCACGCACTGACTGCTCCTGATCAGAGCCTGCCTCTGGCCATTGCGACCGCCTGACTCGCCGGTCTCATCTTCGCTCAGCGGGAAGGCCACGGCCACCCCTGTAATGACCTGGTGCCAGCGTCCACGCAGCCGGCGCAGGATCTCTCGGGCGTGGGCGGCATCGCGTGGCTTCCCCTGCGAGATCCCATCGAGGATGACCGTGGTATCGGCGGTCACCACGAGGCAGCCTGCGGCCTCGGGCAAGGCCAGAGCGGCCTCTGCCTTCTGCTCGGCCAACCAGCGCCCTAGCTCTTCGGCGGGACCCTTGTAGCTCGCCTCCAGTCGCTCTTCATCGAGTGGAGACACCGCTACCTTGAAAGGCCGGCCCAGCCGGGCTATCAGCTGGCGTCGGCGGGGTGAAGCCGATGCCAGTAACAAGACTGGGAGCCGCTGGCTACTCTCACTGCTTCTCTTGTCGTTCATGCCTGCCTCTCCAGGATTGCGATACATTCAATATGGCTCGTCTGAGGGAACATGTCCAGTGGCTGGACCGAGAGAAGCCGGTAGGCGGTCTGGCGCCGGCAAAGGATCTGCACATCACGGGCCAGCGTCGACGGGTCGCAGGAGACATAGACGATCCGCCTCACCGGGTGCTGCAGAAGTGCCTCCAGGACCACCTCCTGGCAGCCAGCGCGCGGCGGATCAAGAACCAGGCCATCGACTTGGCCGGCCAGGGTGGGCAGGAGCTGCTCCACCTTGCCTTTCAGAATCTCAACATTGTTGACATGACGCAGATTCCACTGGGCATCCTGAATGGCGCTGGGCGACTCCTCGATGGCGTAGACTCTGGCGGCATAGCGTGCCAAAAGCAGCGCGAAGGTGCCCACGCCACAGTAGGCATCGGCCAGGACTGGTCGGCGCTCAGGCTCAGTCTCTGCGGGCAAGGTCTGACTTTGCCCGCGCCCGCCCGAGGAGGTGCCAGGGCTGGCAGCAGTCTTCTCCTGAAGCAGGCCCTCGATGACCAGACGCGCCATCTTTTCGGCCTGGGCCGTGTTAGTCTGGAAAAACGAGCTGGGACGAATGCGGAAGATCTCGCCAGCCAGACGCTCCTCGATGGCCTCGGTATGGATCTCGAGGCCGGCCTGGCTCAGCTCCTCAGCAACCTCCGGCGCCGGAGCCGGCTGAATAAGCACCTGGCCTGTGGCGGCACCACAGCGTACCAGGACCTGGGGACGTGGATTGACGTGACGCGCCAACACTCCCAGAACGCTGTTAATCCGCTCATGAGCAATTGGACACGTGCTTAGTGGCAGCACGCGATGGCTGCCGCGCGCCGTCAGTCCCGGCTGGCCCTCGCGATTGACCGAAAAGCGCATGTGATTGCGATAGTGCCAGGGAACATCACACGGCTCCGTCGCCCGCACAAGCTCATCCGACTCCGACGCCCCAAAGCCGGCGATCTCGCGCAGCAAAGAAACAACCACCTCACGCTTCCAGGCCAGCTGAGCATCGTAGTGCATATGTTGTAGCTGGCAGCCGCCGCAGGTACCAAAGACCGGGCAGGGAGCGGGCACCCGCACAGGAGAGGCTTCATGAATAGCGCTGATCCAGACGCGCGGTGGCACGTGGCGGCGAGCGCGTCGCCGACGGACCGAAGGTGTCAGCTCTTCAACAGCGATCGTCACGCGCTCGCCTGGCAGGCCGGCGGGTACCTCCACTACCCGAGGCTGGCGGCTGGCGACCTCACCTGGCTCGCTCAGACGCTCGCCAGGAATCTCTGCCTGGGCCAGACCGCTGCGCGCCAGTGGACCCAGAGTTACCGTGTGATAGGTCAGTGAACGCTCTCCCTCCATCATCGCTGTTTCCTGCGCTCGTTCAAAAGCTCACGGGCGGCCTGCACGCTGGGCAGGCGCTGATCGATCTGCTCAGCCTCTTCTAGCAAGCGTTGCGCCTGGCGCAGATCGCCCTGCTCGGCGAGCACCATCGCCAGCAGCGCGCGCAGATGGGCCGACTGAGGAAGCTGCTTCAGGCCCTCCTCTAGCACCGCACGTGCCTCGCCGAACTGCTGTTCCTCGACAGCCAGGTCTACCAGCTCGCTGTAGGCTTGTAGTTCGGCAGGATTGTAGCGGAGAGCATGTCGCAGGCTCTCGCGGGCTTCCGCTCGCCGGCCAAGGGCCCGCTGGGTATGGCTCAGGGCCAGCCAGATCCCGGGGTAATCGGGGCTGAGCGAGGCGGCCCGTTCGTAGTGCTGTAAAGCCTGCGGCTGGTCGCCGCGTGCACTGGCGATCGTCCCCAGTACCGCCTCAATGATGGTCTCCTCGGCGCGATTGGGATTGAGCGCTCGCGCCTGGGCCAGCAGCTGTTCCGCCTCCTGCAAAACTTCTGGTGGAGGGAGTGGAGCCGCGGTATGCTGCAGCTTCATCTGGGCCAGGAGCGCATAGCCAAGGGCTGTCGGACGCAGGGCCAGCGACTCCTGCATATGCTGCTCGGCCAGCTCGTCGAAGCGGCGACTCCGCTCCTTCAAGCCCTGCTGCTCGAAAAGAGTAGCCAGACTATCCTCGGTCATCGCCAGCTCGCGCAAGGCATCGGCACGGCGGCCCGGGAAGCGCTGCGCCAGCCGCTCCAGATAGACTATCGCTCGCTCACCATTACGGAGAGTGGCGGCATGGTTGTAGGCATTTTCGACAAGCTGCTGGTCGAGCGGGAGGCGCACCAGCAGAGCATCCTCATAGTGCATAGCCTGGGTCAGGCGGCGTGTCACCTCTTCGAGCAGCGCCTGCGGATCGGGCCGGTCCAGCAGGGAAATGCTCTTCAGCAGAGCCTCGCGCTGCTGCACTGAAATCTCGCGCACGCGCTCATCGTGCTCCTTAATGCGCTGTTGCAAGTCAGGGATCGGCAGACCCTGAGCGCGGGCCCCCTCATCGGTCATCGAATGAATGCGCCAGACCTCATCTTGGCGCTGCAGTGTATAGCTTGTCCAGAACCAATGGCGGCCTGTTTCCTTATTGACCGCCGTGCCCATTGCCATTTCTGGCAAAGTGCCGCTCAGGGGCGTCTCGCTCAACTCCAATGACCAGCCGATCTCAACCAGCTTGCGCGGGCCACGACTGGAGAGGGTACTGCCTGGCAGCCAGAGACCGCTTTGCGGCTGCTCACTTTCGGTCACGAAGCTGACCGTCAGGCGAGTGGGATGCGCCTCATTGGCCCACGCGCGGCGGCGTTCAATCCACTCCTCGCGGCTCAACCCCTCGCGCAAGGGACTCTGCGGCGTTAACAGATCATAGGCCAGCCCGAAGTCACCCAGCGACCAGGAGCCGATAAAGGTCAGAACCAGCTCTTCCGGGTCCAGGTCTGGCTGAATGAAGGTCAGGCCGCGATCGTGACCGGCCTCAGCCTCGGGAGCCTCCAGTATCAGCTGGCGGATCAGCGGCAGATGATAGCGATAACTTTCTGGCAACTCCTGCCCGCGCCAGCGGCTCACTGCCAGAGCCTCTTCCAGCAAGCGGCGCCCCTCGGCCAGCGTGCACTCCTGAAAGCGAACCTCCTCCAGCAGACCCCTCAGTTCGCTAAGGCGTGTCTCGATGCGGCGTTTACCTGCGCGCTCGACGATGCAATCGCGCACCCCTTGCTGCCAGAAATCCAGCTGCAAGGCGATCAGGCGCGCCTCGTCATAGTCGTAGCCCTCTTCCCAGCAGAGGAAGAGCTGAACCTCGCCCCGCTCGCGGGTCTCTGAGACCAACCCTTTCCAGAAGCGTGGAGGGAGAGCCTGGAAAGTCGTCGGCTGTTCGCGTGGAGGCTGCCATTGAGGATAAAGGCGGGCCCCTTCCAGACGAATCAGCGAGCGCCTGGCCTCCTTGCGACACTCCTTCTCGGGGCTGTAATGATAAAGAGCCTGCAAGAGATCGGCAGCATCCTGCCCGCTCCAGCGAGGCCCTTCTGCTGCAGAGGGAAGCCCTTGAAGCCCCTGCGGCTCCTGAGACCGCTCCCTTCCTGCAGATCCGAGTGATCCCTGTGCCAGCTCTCGCGACAAAGCGAGCTGGACGCTCACGGGAGCGGAGGTAATAGGTGCCAGCGCAGCCTCCACCTCCTGCTGACTCTGGCTGCTGCGGAGCTGTCTGGCCAGATCGGAGACCTGAGCGAGCAGGCTTTGGAGGCGGGCCTGATCCTCCGCAGAGGCCGGGCTGGCAATTTCTTTCTTCCGTGCCATATCAGTAGTACTCTGCTCCTCCCCTCGCGGCGACGTACCTCTGTCTCTGTTGGGAGGATTGTATCACGTCCGGGCGTGAGGCGTCGAGACCTCATCTACTGGCAGCCAGGCAGGCCATTCCGGCCCTGGCCACAGGAGGCGAGGCCGCAGGCAGCTGCTGACCTGGCTAGCCCGACAACCGTGACCGCCGCTGCAATGGCAGGGCTGATAACGAATCAACTGCCGGCAGGCTCGACAGCAGTCCCGCCCCCGCTGGTTGCAAAGCAGCCCGTCCGCTCAGAGCGGGCAGCGGGTGCTGCCCGGCCATCGCCGGCAACGGCTCGCTGGAAGCGGGGCGCTGGGCAGGATACTGCTCACGCTCAAGAGCCGCCTTCTGACGCAGGCGAGCCACCTGTAGCACAAAGAGCGGGAAGGCCGCGCAGTAGAAGTAAGACGAGAGACTGCGCCAGGCGAAGAAAAGCGGCACCGAGGCCAGGAAGAAAGCCGCCTCTGGTCGTGTGCGACAGATCTGCCAGTACCAGACCAGAGAAGCTACCATAGCCGTCAGCTCAAGAGCGAGGTAGACCTTTTCTGGGAGATAGGGAATCAGGTGCGTGGCGCTCAGATTAATAATCCCGACCCCGAGAGGGAACATCGGATCGTTGAGAGGGGCCAGGACGCCGGAGATAAAGGCTCCCGGGTTCCAGACAATAAACGGGAGATTCACCGCCAGGGCTGTCAAAGCGGCGATTCCCATGCGGCGCAAAGCCTCGCGCGGCTGGTAGAGACGCCAGGCCATAATCAGATAAAAAGGCGTCGAAAACCAGGCTGGTTGCTTTGTGGCGATGGCCAGGCCCAGCAAGAGAGCTGAGAGCCAGCCGCGCTCGCGCAGTAGCCAGGCGAGCAGCAGTAAGAGGCAGCAAAAAATATCGAGGTTCGCACCTACTGTGGAGGCCCACATGGGGACATTGGCCAGACCCAGCAGCAAAACCCAGGGGCGCAGCTCCTGACGAGCCAGGCGCCAGCCGATCGCCACGATCAGCAGATAACTCAGCAAATAGAGGGGGAGCACGTTCACATCGCGCAAGGGCGAGTGAAGCAGCACGAAAGGAATGAGAGTCAGAAAAGAGAGGGCGGGATAACTCACCTTGCCCTCGAACTCAGGAGCCTGACCGGTTTTGATCGCCGTGGCGAAAGCAGCCGCCAGCTCGGCATCCGAAGGATAGTCCAGGCGGTTGGCAAAGCGGCCCTGACGCAGCGGGGTGGTCCACTCGGGTTGGATCGCAAAGGTGCGCGCAATGCTCACAAAGTTCGAATCGCTATAGGGATTGCGCCCTGCCAGCAGGAGAGCAGCCGCGTTCGTGTCCAGGGTCGTGCCATCGTTGGAGAACTCGGGAGGGAGGAAGCACATCACGATACCGCGACCTAGCTCTATCACGCCTACCAGGCTTGTCAACAAGATAAGGATGAGAGCGATACGCTGCCAGCGGCGCGGGAAAGGCAGGCTCAGAGTCCGCGGCTGTGGCCGACGGGGTAAGGGGCGCAGGGCCATCAGCATAGCAGCGAAGCTGCCCAGAATCAACCCCAAAGGAATGAGCGAGCCGTAGGGGAGCAAGTAGGGTATATAGAGACGATGATCGATCTCGTTGAGCGCTTGCAGGATCAGGGCGATGCCGATCCAGACAGCGCGTTCCTGCAGGGCGCGGACCAGGTAGTTATCGGGGCTTTGATCCTCACTGAAGAAAAATCGTAACCAGCTACGCTTGGCTGTGGTGGTGGCCTGCGTGGCCTGCTGCTCGCACGCCTCCAGGGACGGGGGCAGTAGGGATGGCTGCACCATAGCGTTCCACTTCCCTCCTGATACTGATGTAGGGCAAGCCTGTTGTATACTCGTGCGCATGACAGGACCACTACCCAACTGGCACCGGGAACCTGTGGGAGACGGCCTGATCTGCTCTCGGGTCAGGCGCACTGGCCGTGCAACCGCACCAGTGAAGCCGGGACGGCCAGAGAGCGGGCGGGGTAGGGCTTCCTCTGATGTTTCCCCAGCCTGAGTCTTACAACGAAGAGGAAGAGCCGGGCGTCACAAATTGGCGTGGGGCTGCGGAGGCTGCTTCGTCTTGCAGAGATGGAAGGCGGGCCAGCGTATGGGCGGGCGGACACCAGGGAGTAGGTGGCGAAGAGCCGTCGTCAGTCTCGCTAGAGGGAAAGGCGATAATACAGCTCACGGTGCTGCAGCTGGAAGCCCAATGACTCATAGAGGCGAATCGCCGGCCTGTTCTCCTCCCAGACGTGCAGATCGAGTGCCTCCAACTGCTCCTGTTGGCGGGCAAAGTCGATAATATAATAGAGCAGGCGGCGAGCAAAACCGCGCTGCCGATATTCCGGCAGGACCACTACCCGGCGGATGTAGCCGGTGCGGCTTCCTTCACTGCCGTCGGCGGGGGGCAGCATCAGCTCGGCCTTGGCCACCGCTTGCCCCTCCAGCTCCCCAAGAAAAATCAAGCCCCGCTCATGTGTTGAAGGATCAACCGAGCCGAAATATTTCTCCAGCTCGCGATGAATGTTGCGTGTGGGCGAGGTACCGAAGCGGTCCAGGTATTCGATGCTCTGGATATCCTCCGCGCAGGCCAGGCGAATCGCAAAGGGGGCGGTGTGCTCCTCTACCATAGGCTGCTACTGATTACCGGTGATTACCGGCGTTGCTCTCGTGGGTTGATCCGGTTCGACTAGCGCTGGGCATGCCTGGCCTTTCTGCTCTGCCGTTCTCGCTCATCCTCTGTCTTCTTGCGTGGCAGCAGCAGAATAGAAACGAGAGCGTAGCCTGCGCACCCCAAGAGCATCAGGGCATAAATGACATCTTCAGTACTTGTGCGATTCGCCAATTGCCAGAGTCCCCACCACAGAAAAGCCGCAAATACAAGAAACAGCAACACCGTGCTGAGGATGGTCTTGCTCATAGCCTCACGATCCTTACATACTGGCCGGCTGGCTGATTGCCATCGCCTGGCATTGTCCCTGTACTGCTGCAGAAGCTGGCTGGAGCATGAGAACAGTACAGCTCACCCTGGGGCAAAGTCGTTGCCAGCGCTCCTGGCCTGTACCAGTGCAGAGTGGGCGGGTCTGCTGCCAGCCAGTGGCAAATACTCGCTAGTATTGTAGCATATCCGTCTAGCGTGCTGCCAGCGGCTCGCGCAGGTGGGCGGGTCTGGTCTCAAGAGCAAGAGAAAGAAGGAGAGAGGAGAGCTAACGACGGCTGGCCAGCAGGCGGAAAGCGCTCTCTTTTCCCTGGGCCAGGGCCAGGTGCACTCGTCCGCCAGTGAAAGCATCGCCACTGAAGAACAGCCCATAGGGGGCGCTTACCCTATGCAGGGCTTCTGCCTCCAGCAGCGTTCCTGGTTCCGGAAGGGCCAAAGGCCAGCGCTGGACGTCGTAGAAGTCCGCGGCTGGCAAGCGCTGGCCGAGCAGTGTCGAGACCAGGGTCGTCGTAGCTGTGGCCAGGGCCTGGTTATCCCAGGACCAATGGGCCCGGCTATAGTCGGGGGCGAGCTGAACGATGAGCAGCGTCCAGGCGGGTGGAACCCGCTCGGGACTCTTTTCCTCCTCGCGGGCCAGCCAGGAGATAGGATGAGCCTTATCGCTATTGACCAGGGCATAGTAAGGGGTAGGTGGGAGTGCGCTTCGGGGCCAGGCCAGGGCGACTGACAGCAGAGGCCGGTAGTGAACCTTGCCGAGCTCGGCGAGCAGGGCCTGCTGCAGCTCAGATGGCAGCTCGCTGGCGGCAATCAAGGCCGCTGCCTCTGGAGCAGGCAGCGTGACCAGCACGTTAGGGACCTCGGCCACAGCCTGATCGCTGGTGGAGAAGAGGCGCCAGCCTGGTCTGAGGTAGGCCAGACGTGCGATTTCACAGTGGGTATAGACCGTCAGCTCGCGCGCCATCAGCTCCCCCAGCGTCAGCAGCCCGTATCGATACGTCCAGCGTGGGAGGGCGTTCTGGCGTCGATCACCTTCGCGAATGCGGTTCTGGCTATCGAAGGTCCAGACTGGCTTGGCGATGGCCACCAGCTCGGAGGTAGCGAAGCGCTGGAGCAGCAGGGCGTCGCTGGCGGGCGCGTTGCCGTGGATATACTGGGCGCCGGGGTCGAAGCAAAAACCCGCGCGCACGCGCGTCGTTGCCCGGCCCCCTACGCGCTCCTCGCGCTCGTAGAGGATCACCTGCAGAGCGTGGTCGCGCAGCACATGGGCTGCTGCCAGGCCAGCGACACCCGCACCGATCACCGCCACCTCAGCGCTCCTCTGGTGCGCGTCCTCTCGCCGGCTCTCCATTCCTCTGCTTCACTCCTTCCCGCTAGCGGGCCTGGGCCTGAGAAGCGTCTCGGCTGGCTCTCTGCTCTGCGACCTCGCTGGTGCCGGCTGTCTGGCTCTCAACCTGGCGTAGCCAATTCTCCTTCCAGAGCTGGGAGCGAGCCAGCAGCTCCTCGGCGCTCTTGAGAGAGAACTCGCTCACGTTCCCGCCCATGATGTGAGCAAGCTCGCGCGCGCGCTGCTCGGGGCGCAGCTCGTTGACGATCGTGATCGTCCGCTCACCCAGCACCTGCTTATTCACATTGAAGTGCAAATCGGCGAAGGCTGCAATCTGGGGCAAATGGGTCACGCAGATCACCTGGTGATTGCGGGTCAGCATCCACAGCTTCTCGGCCACCACCTGGCCGCTACGTCCACTAATACCCGAATCGATCTCATCGAAGATCAGCGTTGGCGTCGCATCGGCCCGGGCCAGGATCGTCTTCAAAGCCAGCATCAGGCGGGAAGTCTCACCGCCCGAAGCGATCTTCGTCAGCGGTTTGAGAGGCTCGCCTGGATTAGGAGCGATCAGAAACTGGATGCGATCAATGCCGGTCGCGTCGCAGGCGTAGAGCGTCTCGGGTTGGCCGTCGATTGTAGCTGGCACGCCCTCGGGATCAGGCTCCTGAAGAATCTCCACCGCGAAGCGGGCCCGCTTCATATTCAAATCATCCAGCTGCTCCTCCATCGCGCTGGCCAGGCGAGCGGCGGCGGCGCGGCGGCGTGTTGACAGCTCCTGGGCGATGCGCCCGATCTCGCGGCGCAGCTGTTGGTCCTGCTGCTCCAGTCTGCGGATATGTTCCTCGCGATTGACAATGCGATCCAGCTCCTGGCGATCCTCCTCGGCGCGCCTGAGAATCTCCTCAATCGTCGCTCCATACTTTCGTTTCAAGCGAGCGATCAGATCGAGGCGCTCCTCGATTTCTGCCAGGCGGGCGGGATCATCCTCGATATCGGCCTCATAACTGCTAATCGCGGCGGCCACATCTTCCAGACGATAGATGGCCTCATCCAGGTTTGCCTCCTGCTCCGCGAGGCTCGTATCCAGGCGCGCCAGCTCATTGAGGGCGCGGGTGGCGCTGCGCAGCAGATCGAGGGCTGACTGTGTCAGGTCGCTGGCCAGCTCCGACCCTTTAATGGCCCCATAGGCCAGGGCGCACAGCTCGCGCATGCGTTCGGCATTGCTCAGGACCTTGCGCTCACGCTCCAGCTCCTCGATCTCGCCGGGCTGCAGCTCCGCCTTCTCAATTTCCTCGATCTCAAAGCGCAAGAACTCAGCGCGGCGGCTCTCATCGCGTTCCGCCTGCAGGAGCTGCTGCAGGCTCTTACGCACCTGGCGCCACTCGCTGACGCGGGCTGCCAGCTGTTCGCGCAGTGGTAGCAGCTCAGCGTAGCGATCAAGAAAGTTGACATGCTGGTCCGGGCGCAGCAGGCTTAGATGCTCGCTCTGGCCGTGGATATCGATCAGCCAGCTAGCCACCTGCTGCAGGACATGCTGAGAGACAGCGCGTCCGTTGATCCGAGAGACCGTACGTCCCGAGCGGAAAATATCGCGTGAGAGGATCAGCGTTCCTTCTTCAGGCTGGAGGCCATACTCTTGGAGCAAGCTGGCGAGAGCCAGGCGTGCATCGGCACTAGAAAGATCGGCGCGGAGGCGTTCCAGGCGCCGGCCCTCCTGGCTTTCGGCCTGCTCCAGGGCCTCATAGAGCGTATCGCCGACAGCAGCCGCTTCCTCCTCCCCCTCAGCCGTGCGGGCCAGGGGCTGGAAGCCATTGCCGCCGGGCGGCAGCAGCGTCTCCAGCGAAAAGACGCCCTCGACACTGGCGCGCTCGCAGCCGGCGCGCACATACTCTGCACCGATCTTTCCTCCCAGCAGGGCGCTAACGGCGTCGATGATGATAGACTTGCCGGCCCCTGTTTCGCCGGTAAAGACGTTGAAAAGTCGATGGAAAGTGAGATGCAGATTGTCGATGATAGCGAAATCCTTAATATTCAGTTCGAGCAACATGGCACTGCACAGGCAACTTTCTCAACGGATGAGCAAAGCGGGAGGCAACAGCGGGCCGGCGGATCGAACCGGCAGCCGGGCCGCCACCTGGCACCCGTTGCTGAAGGGAGCGCGGGCAAGCGCGCGCCTGGCATCGGGGGATAAGCGAGCGAGTGAGCGTACGAGCGATCCTACTCGTCATCTCGCAGCTTCGCATTGATGATCTGGTAAAAGTAAGTTGGCGGTCGGCGTCGCAGGAAGCGAGTCTCATATTGGCTTTTCTGGACAGTGACCATTGCGCCGTTGCGTACCTCACGGTTCAATTGGCCATCGGCAGAGAAGACACCATTTTGCGAGCCGGTCACGATTTGCAGGCGCACGCAGGCATCGGGGTGAAGAATCAGCGAGCGATCGGAAGCCAGATGGGGAGCGATGGGTGTCAAGACCATGCTCTGCACCTGGGGATGGAGCAGTGGCCCCCCGACAGCTAAATTATAGGCCGTTGAGCCGGTAGCTGTTGAGACAATCACCCCATCAGCATAGGTTGTACTATAAAAATGATCGTCGATCCAGATACCTACCTGCACCACGCGGGGCCAGGTGCCGCGTGCGATCACGATATCGTTGAGCGCCAGAAAGGTTTCGCTTTGTCCTTCCTGATCCAGGGTGGCGGTGAGCATAGTGCGTGTATCCACCCAGACCGAATCATCCTTCTCCAGATAGTGTACCAGCTCGTAGGGAAGATCGCGCGGCTCCAGTTCTGTCAGAAAGCCGACACGCCCGTACTTTACTCCCACGATTGGGATACCATCGGCAGCACACAGGCGCGCGGCGTGCAAAATCGTACCATCGCCGCCCAGCACGATGGCCAACTCGCAGCCCTGCAGCAGGCCCGCGGGGGTCTCCTCCCCCTCCTCGCGGATATCAACACTACGAACCTCGTAGCCGCGGCGGCGCAGAAACGGTTCGATCTGGGCAGCAGCCTCAGCGGTGTGCTGTTTGCGGCCCTGATAGAATATCGCGATGACCTTCACAGATGGCTCCAGTTCGTCCGGTTGCGTCGGGTCGGGTCGGGTCGGTCAGTCGGGGATGGCCCGGCACCCCCACGGATCTGCGGTTTGCCCCGCACTCCTGGATAGCTCGCCAGGCACGCCCCCTGGCGAGCAACCGCCTCGTGGTGTGGTGCACAGCTTCCAGCAGAAGCCGTTTGGCTTCTACCACAGCGGAGTGTCACACGGTAATGGTACGTCATCTAGATAGGCTTGTCAACCGTAGTGCAGCCAGGCTCGGAAGGGCAGAAGCCCCCTCCCGAGCCGCTTGAGAGCGAACAGACAGATTTTCTAGTTCGTTCGGTAGCCGTGGCGCTGGCGGCTGTTGTTGTCTGGCGGCAGGCCCGCGCTGAGTGACGTCAGGTTGACCGCCAGGGAATCGCTATGGGCCAGGGCCGCCCGTGGAAGCTGCTTCTCAATCGCCTGAATAAACGAGGCCTTGCAGACGCTGGCCGGTTGATCGTTAGTAGCCACGCAGATCCCTGCCGTCAAATAATTGGCCACGCCCAGGATGCTCTTCGAAATGGACGTGCTTGAATTAGTGATCTGAATCGCAATATCCTTCTGCGAGAGGCCGCTGAGCAACCCCGGGTCAACGGTCTGGCCTTGTGACATATAGATATTGGCGATGTCCAGGAAAGGGAAACCGCCGCTGGGATTGAGGGCGTTCACCAGCTGTTGCTGCTCCTGATTGGGGGTCTGCAGGGCCTGCTGATTGCGGTCTTCGACCTCTAGCGGCACAAAATCAATATAGGAGCTGGTATAGCTGCTGCCGTAGAAGGTGAAGGTCGCCGTATCAGGATAGACATCGCTACTCGAAGAGGTCGTCTCTGGGAGGGCGCTGAAGTGGCCAAAGCGGCTCAGAGCAATTACCAGCGACCAGCGTTCCGCGGCGCAATACGGGCAGAACTCTGCACCCCAGTAGAAGACCTCGGGCTTGCCGTGGGGGCCTACCAGACGATCGCGGTTCGTGACGGCCTTCAAGGGACTCTTCTGTCCACCGGTGCCGATTTGCGCCAGCAAATTGGAGTCGACGCTCGTCACCGTCTTCAGGACCTCGGGGTCGGTGCTGCCGCGTGCTCCAGAGCTGCTGTGCTGCTGAGAGAGGACAATGAAGCCTCCTATGATCGCCAGCACGACAATCAAGGCCCCGGCGACGATCAGCCAGCGTGTTCGTCCACTGACGCGCTGGCGTGTGTAGCGGCGCTGGGTCTGGCGGGCCGTGCTGCTCGGGCGGCTGCTCGCTTCCGTGCGCGTGGTAGTACGCACTGTGGCGGTGCTTACGCTCTTGGGAGAGGTGCCCGCTGTGCTCGTCGAACTCGAAGAAGGGGTCCTGCTCTGGGCTCCCCCTGCCGGTGCGCCACCGGCGCCCTGCGGACTGCGGCTCTGCAGCTGGGCCTGCGCCTGAATCTGCGCCCGTCGCTGGACTGCAGAGGAGCCGCTGCCGCTGTTTTTCTTGCGCTTTTTGGCCATGCTATTCGTTTCCCATTTAGGAATTGTTGAACCAGGTGACTTGAGGAATCGTTTGGCTGCCGGGTATCGCCAGTTATTATAGCACGGGTCCTTTGAATGGAACAGGGCAGGAGTGCGGAGCGAGCATGCAGGGCTGGCCGCCGGGTAAGAACAGCTCGGAGAGCGGAGAAGGCGCTCTGGCTGGCCTGTCTGAGAAGCAGGCGAGGAGGCTACCGACCTGGTTGGGCCAGGAGCCGGCGGGGTCAGGGTCAGCTTCCTGAGCCGGGATGGGTCGTCTCCGGGCTGTCAGCTACGCGGGTCTGCAGGTACTCGCGCGCCAGCCAGAGGGCCTCTTCCTTCGAGTGGATACGCTCCTCGGCGCGGGCCTCAGCGATGACTTCGAGCAGTTCACCGATCAGTGGGCCTGGCTCCAATCCCAGACGGCGCATCAGCTCGTGGCCTGTCAGCAGGCGCGTTGGCAGAAAGCGCTCGCGCTCATGCAGATAGCTGCGCAGCAGCAGTGCTACGCAGGCAAGGTGTGCTTCCCAGGCACCAGTGGGGCGCCGGGGGTAGTCGGGGCCGTAGGTGGCCAGATGGTCGGCCAGTGAGAAAAGAGCCACATGCAAACCCTGCACACCCAGATCGACAAAGTAGCGACGAATAGCACGCGGCGTCACCGTCTCCTGCTGGGCAAGCTGGCCCGGACGCATGTGATGGAGCGTCACCAGACGCACCAGATGGCGATCATGGCCGCTGGCGCTCAGGCGCTTCATCACACCCTCGGCGAGCGGGGCGCCAGCTTGCTGGTGGCCGTAGAAATGGCTGACTCCTTGCTCATCGTAGCTCAGGGTGACAGGCTTGCCGATATCGTGCAAAAGAGCGGCCAGCTTCAAAGCTGGTTTCGTCAGCTCGGAGAGCGACAGCAGGTTCTGATGGCTCGCCTCGGCCAACAGCGCGCGCAGCTGGGCGATCTTCTCCGCCAGCTCAGGAGCCAGCAGGAGCGGCTGACTCCACGAAGCACAGGACAGCTCGTCCAGTGAGAGCGGCTCGGGATACAAGGCGCGGACCACTGCCTCCAGGGCGCTCACGGTCTCTAGCGAGTGCTCAAAAACGTCCCAATGATGGGGAGGTGGCTGTGGCATGCCTCGGGCGGGGGCCAGCTCCGGGATCAGGACAGTGAGCAGGCCGTGGTGATCGAGCAGACGCAAGCTGCTGGTGCCATCCTCCTGTCCGAGCAGCTGGTACAGCTCGCCGTGGAGGCGCTCAGCCACCTCGGTGGCTAGCAGCCCGACGTCGCGGCGGATGAGAGCTTCGGTAGTGGGCTCGATCCGCAGGATGTAGCGGTGTGAAAGGCGGATGGCGCGCAGCAGACGCACCGGGCTGCTGCGAAAGACCTCCTCGTTGACTGCCCGCAGCAGACGAGCCTGAGCATCGGCGAGGCCACCGCAGGGATCGATCCACGGCAGGGAGAGCAGAGCGGAAGGAGAGGGCAGGCTCAGGAGTGCGTCCAGAGGTAGCGCCAGAGCATTCACTGTAAAGTCACGCTGGCGCAGGTCTTCCTCAATGCTGGAGCCCGCCAGCGGGGCCATGTCGAGCGTCCACTCGCCTGTTGGCTGGCGTACCACGACCCGACTGGCTTTTTCATGCATATAGGCATAATAGCCGCCGAGGGCATCGGCCAGCTGGCGCGCCAACAGCGGCGCCTCACCGACGACGACCAGATCCCAGTCGACGGTGGGTAGGCCCAGTAACAGGTTGCGCAAGGCCCCACCTACCAGATACACCTGAGTCTGGTGCCGCTCTGCAAAGAAGCGCGCTACTTGCTTCAGTAGCTCGTAGGTTTCTTGCTCTAAAAAAGGCACCGACATCTCTCTCCCTGCTCATTAGATCGGGGTGGCAATGCCTGGGCGCGGAAAAAGGAGCTTCTCCCTGTCCCGTCAGCAGCCACCTTTCCTACTCCTGCTGGACAAGAGGTTATACATATTTTATGCTAACATACAGTTGTGGCAGTTGCAACCATTAACCTGTGGTACATCTACATATGAGAGTTCTCGGAAGGGGCGAGCATGGAAACCACAGCTCTAGTATCGCCGGGCAGCTTCAAAGCTGATCTTTATGCCCTGCATCTGCGATTGCGGCCATTGCAGCCGGGGACCTTAATGCCGTTTTCGGGAGAACTGGTGCATGGGGCCTGGCTCGAATGGCTGCGTGGTGCAGCCCCGGATGTCTCGGCACGCCTCCACGAAGGAAACAAGCGTCGCCTCTTCACCTGCTCCAGTCTGCAATTTCCGCTGCCGCCGGCCCAGGTCAGAGAGGCGGAGCGCAACAATCGGCACCTCCCGCTCAGCCCGGAGAAGACCTATACCATCCGCATTACCTTGCTGCTCGGCGAGCTATTCCCGCATTTCTACAAAGCCCTGATCCAATTCAACCACTTCAGTGGCAATCTGCGCCGTTCACCTTTCATGCAGATTGGGCGCCAGGTCTTTCTGCTGGAAGAGGTCATTGCCAGCCCCGACGACCCTGCACGCTGGACGGGTTTCACTACCTTTCGTGAGCTGGCTGCGCAAGCGGCCTTGTTGCAGCCCGCGCGCTGCGAACGCATGACTTTAGAATTTGATTCCCTCACGACCTTTAATTGGATTAACACGCGCAACAAAGTCTATGGCAACTATTATGCTCTGCTTCCGTTACCACGCTACCTTTTCCCCGGCCTGGCCAAGCGCTGGCAGGAGCTCGTCTCACAAGAGCCGGAGACGCGCGAGCTGGCCGTGCTGGTCCAGCCTGAGCTGATCGAAGAGTATATTCTTGACGATGGTATTGTCATCGACGACTATGACTTGCGCCCGCATCAGGTGCATTTCTCTACGCATGTTCAACCGGGCTTTATCGGGCGTTGCGTCTACCGCCTGCGTGGGCCTGATCCTCCGCCAGCCTCTGGGTCAGCGTTGGCGGCGGGGCCAGCTCTGACGGTGCGGCAACAGCTCTGGCTTCTCGCCTATCTGGCTTTCTACTCTGGTGTAGGGTACAAAACGCCTATGGGCATGGGGCGAGTGCGCCCTCTATAGAGAGGAAAGCGCTTTATAGAATGAAGCCCTGACATCGTTCTCAGTCTGTCGTCTACGCGTGGCGGGTGAGCTATCTCTGCGGCCAGGTGGCTTACTCTCCCCGCGCTTTCTATGCTACCATTATATAGCAGTGATGCAGCCTGAGCCGAGCGAGCGGTCCATCCAAGCCGTAGTACGTAGGCAGAACATGCAGAGCGCGTACTGACGATCAAAACAGCTATTGCCCCAGGAACGCATGGACAATGAGCCAGAGCTATGGTGTGCTACGGGTGGTGCGCATGTCCCACCTTCAACCCCCAACGACGCGGGGCTGGGCCATACGTACGCGCTCTCCAGTTGTCTGGTTGCCTGATGAGCAGCTGGTGCACGTCCTGACGCGGCGTGAGACCAGCATTGGGAGGGCGCTCAGCAACGACGTTATCCTGATGGATCTCGCGGTCTCGCGCGAGCATGCGCGCGTGGTGCTCGATAGCGATGGTTGCTGGTACATTATCAACCTGACGCCTCACAACGTGATTCGGGTCAACGGGCAAGTCATTCCCTCGCGTGTGCCTTTTCCCCTGCGTTCCCAGGATATCATCGTCTTAGGCAGCACGATGCTCCAATTCCTGGCTCCCCATGTGGCTCTCGTGGGAGAGAGCGGAGAGCGGGCAGAGCAGATAGATGTCCGCTCTGCTGAGCAGGTCACGCAGTTGCTGCCGAGCACCCCCTCCCTGGGAGTCTCGCCTGCGTCTGGTGCTTCCATTCCGCCCACCCTGCCGCCGGGCGAAGGAGGAATGACGGTCTTTGGGCCTTGGGGTGAGGAGGAGGGCGAAGAGGAGGACCTGCTTGGAGCGGGCATTACCATGCAATTCGCTCTCTCGCCGCGACTGGGAAGGCGTATGCGCTGGCTCATGGCCGGTGTTGGACTCAGTGTTCTCGCCATCTGTGCCCTCATGACCCTCATCCTCAACAGTTTCATTGGCATCAATGCCCTGACGCAGAATGGCGCTTCCAGTCTGCTGGCTGCTCTCACCATTCCGCTCATTCCTGCCCTCGCTACCCTACTGCTCGTCAACTTTATCGATCGGTTCGAGCGAGAGCCGTGGTATCTTCGCCTGGCTACCTTTCTCTGGGGTATGGTAATTGCCATTCCCACCGCCTTCTTTATCGAGCGCCTGATCGATGGCGTGCTTCTCAATCTCTTGGAGCCGGGCACAAGTACGGTTCTGCGCTCGGCCTTGCAGGGTCTCAACGCCGGTTTCACTGAAGAGACCGTTAAGGGGCTGGGCCTGCTCCTGCTCTTTCTGGTCCTGCGCGACCAGTTTGACAATATCACAGACGGCATTGTCTACTCGGCCATGATTGGGGCCGGCTTTGCCCTGGTAGAGAACTTCAGCTATTTCGCCAGTGGTTATCGCAACTCGCTGGTCTTTCTCATTATCTACCGGGTTGTCCTGGGCTGGTTGGGACATCCGACCTTTACCGCCTGTTTTGGCGCGATGCTGGGCTACACGCGCCACACGCGCTCACGCTGGCAACAGGTGATCACCCCGTTGCTGGGCTACATCATGGCTGTCATGCTGCACAGCTTTTTCGATTTTGTGGACATTCAGGCGGGCATGGAGGTTCAGGCTAATCCTGGCAATACGCATGTGGCCATGTTAGCTCTGGTAGCGATCATCTGTGACTACGTTCCTCCTTTCCTTGCCCAGATGATGCTGCTCTATCTACTGATTCGCTCGCTGGCCCAGGAGGCGGCCATCATCCGCGAGTTTCTGGCCACCGAGGTGAGCAATGGCGTGGTCACGGTCGACGAGTATGCTTTACTGCAGCACTCCTTTCAGCGCACGCGCCAGGAGCGTAAGGCCCTCTGGCAGTATGGTTTCAAGCATTGGCTACGGGTCAAAGCCCTCTATCAAGCGGAGATTGGCCTGGCTTTTCGCAAGTGGCATGTGAGCATGGGCGACAGTCAAAAAAACGGCTATCTGCGCCAGCCGGAAGATGTCTATCGGGAGCGCATTCGCCGTTTGCGCCAGGAAATTCGCGCATTTGAGGAGCAGGAGCGAGCGAGGCGACGGGGGACCTGAGCCGTCTATTCTCGCAGCGGAGCGCTTTGTGGTACACTTATGGGGGCAGGCGCGTCCATCACCACGGCCAGAGAAGCAGACGAGCTGCCTACTGCTGCCAAGCGGTGGGAAGGGTGGTGAAGCCGTTTCTGGTGAGGCTCGCTGCTGGTCGCTGGTCGTTGGAGATGCCCGTTGTCGGCCACACAGACAGACGCTCACTCCCTCGTCAGGCAGGGATCAGGCGATCACAATGCGGAGGAGTATCCCAGAGGATCATGAGCGAAGCGGAGCGGGCTGACCTGCTGTTGCAGATCTATTATTATATGCGCCTCACCCGCGCGATGGAGGATCGTACGCGCACGCTCTTTCTCCAGGGGCGGATTGTCGGCGGAGTCTATACGGCGCAGGGTCATGAGGCGACGACCGTCGGGGCGGCGATGACGCTGCGCGATGGAGACTGCATTGTACCGCAGCACCGGGATCTGGGCATGCATCTGGTACGGGGAGTCTCGCCACGCGCTGTGATGTGCCAGTGGTTGGCACGCGGCAATGCTCCGACGCTGGGACGCGACGGCCAATTGCACATTGGCGATATGCATCAAGGGGTCGTCCCGATGATCAGTATGCTGGGCGAGTCGCTGCCGGTGGCCTGCGGCGTAGCCCTGGTCATGAAGATGCGCCGCCGTTCAACGGTGGTGCTGGCCAGCTGTGGCGATGGGGCGACCAGCACCGGGGCCTTTCACGAGGCCCTCAATTTTGCTGCGGTGCAGCGATTGCCCGTCGTCTTTCTGATCGAGAACAATGGCTATGCCTATTCGACGCCGAACGCCAGGCAGTTTGCCATTGAGCAGCTTGCGCAGCGGGCGGTGGCCTATGGTATGCCCGGCGAGAGTGTCGATGGCAATGACGTGCTGGCGGTGATGGAAGCTGTCGAGCGGGCAGTGGCTCATGCGCGCAGTGGCCGCGGGCCGGCGCTCGTCGAGTGCCGTACTTTCCGCGTTCGGGGCCACTCCGAGGCCGATAAGGCCGACTATGTGCCGCCAGCCCTGCGCGAGGAGTGGCTCGCCAGGGACCCAATCAAGCGGTTTGAAGGCTATTTAACAGCTCAGGGACTGCTGAGCGCAGAGCGCCGCCGGGAGATCGAGGCCCGGGTGCGGGCCGTGGTCGATGATGCCGTGGCCTTTGCCGAGGCCAGTCCCCCACCCGATCCGGCGACCGTGGCCGACTATGTCTTTGCTCCCGATGGCCCGATCGCTATCGTTGGCGAGCCGGGCGCCACCGATCCTCGCTATGTCAATGCGTTGGATACGCGCACCGGAAGGCCTTTCTGCACGATGAGTCAGGTAGAGGAGGCTGTTACTCAGTTATGACTGCGGTAACCTATCTGGAAGCGATCAGCCAGGCAATTCGCGAGGAGATGCGGCGCGACGAGTCGGTCTTTCTCCTTGGCGAGGATGTGGGCACCTACGGAGGGGCCTTCAAGGTGAGCGCCGGCTTCCTGGAGGAGTTCGGCCCGGAGCGGGTGATCGATACGCCAATGTCTGAGACGGCGATCATTGGCTCGGCGGTGGGGGCCGCCTTGATGGGAATGCGCCCGATCGCTGAAATGCAGTATATCGATTTTATCACCTGCGGCTTCGATCAGATCGTGAACATGGCCTGTAAGATGTACTGGCGCTCTGGTATCCCTTTGCCGCTGGTGATCCGTGGTCCCGCAGGCGGCGGCACGCATGGTGGCCCGTTTCATTCGGCCAGCCCAGAAGCCTGGTTCTTCCACACGCCCGGGATCAAGGTAGTGATGCCGGCCACCACCTACGATGCCAAGGGCCTTCTGAAGGCGGCGATCCGCGATAACAACCCCGTCCTCTATCTGGAGCATAAGCTGCTCTATCGCCTGCCGGAGCTGCGCGAAGAGCTGCCCAGTGAGGACTACATTGTGCCGTTGGGGAAGGCCATCATTCGCCGCCGTGGTCGCCATATGACGATGCTGACCTATGGGGCAATGGTTCATCAGTGCCTCAAGGCTGCCGAGCAGCTCGCCTCTGAGGACGGTCTGGCGGTCGAAGTGGTCGATTTGCGTAGCCTGACCCCTCTTGATCGCCAGACAATTAAGGAGTCGGTCATGCGAACCAATAAGGTACTGATTGTGCATGAGGATACGCTGACCGGGGGTGTGGGGGCCGAGCTGGCAGCTCTGCTGGCCGAGGAGCTATTTGACTATCTCGACGGCCCGATTATGCGGGTGGCCGCTCCCGATGCTCCCTATCCCTATGCCCCTCCTCTGGAGATGGCCTACTTGCCTGGCGTCGAGCGCATCGTGGCCGTTGCCCGTCAGCTCGCTGCCTACTAGCCCGACGAGGTCCGTGCTCCCTCCGTCCTTGGGAGCGACCATGTGACGAAGTGCGCGGTGAGTGAGTTCGTGAGGCCGGGGAGGCGTAAAAGGAGAAAGGGAGAGCAATTTGCTCGCCTCTGAAAGGAAACCGATGGAGTAATTGTTTGCGAGGAGTGGACTATGCCAACGCCGGTGAAATTCCCCCGTCTCGGCGAGTCAGTTGCAGAAGGAACTGTCGCTGCCTGGCTCAAGCGTGAAGGCGATTATGTGGAAAAGGATGAGGCTCTGGCCGAGGTAGTGACCGACAAGGTCAATGCTGAGCTTCCTTCACCTGTGGCTGGTCGGTTGGTGAAAATTCTGGTGCCAGCTGATCAGACGGTACCAGTCGGGACTGCCATCGCCCTCGTTGAGGAGGAAGGAGCGGGGGCGGAGGTCGCAGAGGAAGCGAGGGCTGGTCAGAGCGAGAGTGGTAGTGTAGCCGCTGCTCAGCCGGCGCCCGTAGGTGAGCAGGTGACTTCTGCAGCTGCAGTGCAACGTGGCACCTCGGCCCTCTCGGTAGCGGCTGAGGCCGTGACGGCGGAGCCACACGATGGTCAGCAGCCTGGCGAACGTCAGCGCATTTCGCCCCTGGCGCGTCGCCTTGCTCGCGAGCATGGCATCGACCTGAACGAAATCAAGGGTACGGGCGTCGGTGGACGGGTGCGCAAAGAAGACATCCTGGCTTATCTGGAGCAGCGTCAGCTTGGCGAGCAGACGATTCAGGCACCCGCCGCCGCGGCTGTGACTCTCCAGCCCGGGCCTGCCTCCACCGCTGGCGTCAGCACAGCTGCAGGTGCTGCCAGGGGACCAGAGCCGGTGGCTGTTGGCCCCGATGAGGAAGTCGTCGTCCCCGATCGTATGCGCCTGGCCATCGCTGAGCACATGGTCCGTAGCAAGCGGACAGCACCCCATGCCACCACCGTTGTCGAGGTCGATATGACCGCCATTGCGCGCTGGCTGGAGCGCAACAAAGAGGAATTCAAGCGACGCGAGGGCTACAGTATCAGCTACGTGCCCTTCGTCATGAAAGCGGTCTGTGAAGGCATTCGGAAGGTACCGCTGATCAACTCCAGCTGGACCGAGGATAACCGTATCATTGTCAAGAAGCGTATCCATCTCGGGGTGGCGGTTGCTACCGATAGTGGCCTGGTGGTGCCGACCATTCATGATGCCGACCAGTACACCATTGCTGGCCTGGCGCGGCGTCTCAATGAAGTAGCGCAGCGAGCGCGCAGCAACCGTCTGACGGTGCAGGACCTGCAAGGAAGCACCTTTGTGGTTAATAATCCGGGTACCTTTGGTACAATACTATCGGTACCGATTATCAATCAGCCCCATGCAGCTATTCTCAGCATGGATGCCGTGGTCAAGCGCCCGGTAGTGACAGAGGACGATGCCATTGCCATTCGCTACATGATGTATCTCTGTCTCTCCTTTGACCATCGCATCCTCGATGGAGCCGGGGCGGCCACTTTCCTGCAGGCTGTGCGAGCCAAACTGCAGAGCTACGGGCCGGAGATCGATGTCTATTAAAGAGGCTGCTAATGGGGCAAAGGGAGAGAGAGGAGACAGCGCAAGCGGCAGCCTGCTGATCCCGCTGCTGATCTGGCGGCGTACTTGAGCAGGCCAGGTGGAGTAGGCCAGACCTGGCAAGTGCCAGGCAGTCAGCAAAGGGAGCGATACGAGAGCGAAGCTGAAGCCGAAGCCAAGCCAAGAGAGGAAGTAGAGGAACGATCATGGCGACCATTATCCCTGAGCGCCGCCCCTCGTGGTTACGTGTGCGCCCGCCCGAGGGAGAGGGCTATGAAGAGATCAAGCGGCTCATGCGCAGCAAAGCGCTACACACAGTCTGCGAGGAGGCGCGCTGTCCCAACATCCGTGAATGCTGGGGGCATGGCACTGCCACCTTCATGATTCTGGGGCGCATCTGCACTCGCAGCTGTGGCTTCTGTGCCGTTGAGACGGGGCGTCCCCTGGGTGTAGACTGGGAAGAGCCGAAGCGGGTAGCGGAGGCCGTACGACAGATGGGGCTGCGTTATGCCGTAGTGACCTCGGTCAATCGCGACGAATTGAAGGACGGCGGGGCCTCTATCTTTGCCGCGACCATTCGCTGGATTCGGCGCCTCAATCCCGGCTGCAAGGTGGAGGTGCTCACGCCCGATTTCAAGGGAGACTACGAAGCGCTCAAGGTGGTGATGGACGCCAGACCCGATGTCTTCAACCACAACGTGGAGACGGTTCCGCGCCTCTACCGTCGTGTGCGGCCCCAGGCAGTCTACCAGCGCTCGCTGCAGGTGCTCAAATGGGCCAAGGAGCTGAATCCGGCGGCCCCCACCAAGTCCGGCTTCATGCTTGGTCTTGGCGAAACCTGGGACGAGGTGCTGGAGGTCATGCGTGATTTGCGTGCCCATGACGTGGATATCCTCACCATTGGCCAGTACCTGCGTCCCTCTTTCCAGCATCTGCCGATCCAGCGCTATGTCCCGCTGGAGGAGTTTGCCGCGCTCAAAGAGGAAGGGAAGAAAATGGGCTTTCGTCACGTAGAGTCCGGCCCCTTTGTGCGCAGCTCCTATCACGCTCACGAGCAGGCTGAGGAGGCTCTGGGGTGAGCGTGCCGGTGGGGGCGGGAGTTGCGCTGCGGCGCTGGTTCTGTTGGCGCTGGCTCGGCTCAAGCACGCAGCCGGCGCCCTCAGTGGCTGCGCGCCCGTGGCACTCGCTAAACTTCAACTGAGGAGGGGAAGCTGCTCATGAAAGCACGGCTCAACGGCGTCCAAATCGCCTATGACGATCATGGTGCGGGCTTGCCTGTGCTCTTTCTGCATGCTTTCCCACTGAATCGCAGCATGTGGCAGAGCGAGATGGAGGGACTCCTGCGGGAAGGCCGCTATCGCCTGGTCGCTCTCGATTGGCGCGGCTTCGGCGAGAGCGAGATTGATCGTGAGATTCTCACGATGGAGACGCTGGCCGACGATGTGGCAGCGCTGATGGACTGGTTGGGCATGGATGGCGCTGTGCTCTGCGGTCTGTCGATGGGGGGCTATGTGGCCTTTGCCTTTCTGCGCAAGTATCCCCAGCGTGTCCGTGGTCTGATTCTGGCCGATACACGACCTGAACCTGACAGCGAGGAGGGGAAGGCTAATCGCGAGCAGTTGGCGCGTCTGGCTGAAATCCAGGGCGTGGAGGCGGTGGCCGATCTGCAGATTCCGCGTCTCCTCTCGGAAGAAACGCGCCGCCAGCGGCCCGAGGTTGAGGCTCAGGTGCGGCGCTTGATCGCGGCGGCAACGCCGCGGGGCATTGCTGCAGCCTCACGTGGTATGGCTCAGCGTGCCGATGCCCGTGAGCTATTGTCTACCATTCGCTGCCCGGCGCTGGTTGTCGTGGGCGAGCTGGATCAGCTTTCGCCACCCTCGCTGGCCCGGGAATATGCGGCGCGCATTCCACAGGCCCAGCTGCAGGTGATTCCGCGGGCGGCGCATCTCTCCAATTTGGAGCAGCCACAGGCTTTCCTTGACACCATTAGCGCTTTCCTGCGCTCCTCAATCCCGGCTCTGTGAGCAGGCAAGGTGGCAAGTGGGCCCCTCCTCTGGGCGGAGGAGCGAAATGCGGATCAGAGGAGCCGGTGCGCTGGGCTTGGGCTGTAGGGGAGGTAGGCTGTAGGCGAGCGGAGTGGTCGGGAGGGGAGGGCCTTCCAGCAGCGGCCCCTGGCTCGCTCGCGCCTTCGATCAACGGCGGGAGCGCCCGCTGGCGCTAGCGGTTGGTAGAGGTGATATATGGGTAGTGCTCTATGGTAAGGGGAAAACAAGAAGAAGCAATGGACAATGATTGTGATCGGAGTGCAGGCCATCACCCGATTGTGCTGGTTGTGGATGATAATCCGGCCATTCGCGACATGGTAGCCTGGGCGCTGGAGCTGGATGGCTATGAGCCAGCGGAGGCTGCTGAAGGTCAAGAGGCGCTGGCCTGGGTCGATAATGCGGTGCGCGAGGGGCGCTATCCTTCCGTGATCCTGCTCGACCTCGCCATGCCGGGTATGGATGGTGAGACCTTCTTGCAGCGCCTGCGCTCGCAATGGGAGCCGGCTTATCCTTTTCCTCGAATTGTGGTCATCACCGCCGGAACCGGCTTGACCACTGCTGCCGCTTTAGATGTGCAGCAGATCATTGTCAAGCCCTTTCACGTGCGAGACCTGCTCGAGGTCATCCGCCGTCTCACCGCCTGAGGCCAGCCAGAGCCACCAGGCGAGCCAGCCTCTTGCGGAAGAAGGACGGCAGGGGGGAGAAGAGAGGTGTATGTTCTCCCCGCCAGGTGGCAGGAGCCTGCGTCAGGCTCTTGCCACTACCACTTGGGCTGTCTCTCTGCCAGATGACAGGCAAGCATCAGATGCTCCTCTGATGGGTGAGGAGATCCCCATCCTGTCCCTGGCGCTGTTCCTCTCTTGCAGCGCTTCTTTCAGCTCATTCCATTGATGAAGATGGCTGCCGCTCCTCCCGCTGCTCGCTGGCGCCAATTTGGAGCAGGAGGCGATAGGGCTGTGAGAGACGTTGGATGAATAGGGCAGCGGGCGGAAAGTCTGGGCGTCCAGTCGCTTGCGAACTGAGGCCAAGACGAGCGCGGCCAGCAAGGCGATCGATCAGCCAGGTCAGGAAGAGCGGCAGAAGCCAGGCGCAAGGGCCACGCAGATAGGCCAGTTTGAAGCCAGGAAGGAAAGGCACAAAGGCGCCATGCAGGGCCCAGGCATAGGAGCAGTAGAGCATCAGCATCGTCAGGCTGAGCAGGCGGAAAGGTAGAGGCCGCCGGAGCATGGCCAGCCCACGCCAGCGTACGAGGGTCAATGGCCAGCGCCTGCTCTCGCCGCTCGCTTCCAGCAGGGCATAGAAACCGAAGAACGTGACCAGGTACCAGGGCCAGAACCAGGGAGTGCCGACGGCGCAATAGAGCAGCCAGACCAGCGCCAGCCACTGAATCAGACCGCTGGCGGTCCTGAGACGCCAGGGGTGGCGGAGGGCCTGCCAGCAGAGCCAGAGGTAGCAGAGGACGAAGAGACCCATGCTCAGCGTATGGGTGAGGCGTTCGCCAGGCGAGCCGATAATTGGGATTGTCATCTCGAAATGCGAGACAATAAGCGCGTTGTAGAATTGACCAAGAAACTCGGCGAGCGTATTAATATTACGCGAGGCTGAGGGATTGACGCGCAAGACCTCTAGAATGGCGCCACCATTCCAGAAAGGGGCATAGAGCAGGACGATACAGCTGAGGTAGAGCCCCAGGCAGAGGGCGATCTGTCGCAGCGGTAGGCCCCGCCCCCACAGCAGCAACAGTAGCCCTGGAAAGAGCAGGACCGTGTTAATCTTCAGACAAGCTGCCAGAGCGAAGAGCACCGTCACCAGCGAGTAGAGGAGCAGCACCGGCCTTCCACGCACAAGGAGCCAGAGAGCTAGCAAGATTAGGAAGAGCAGCGTGCTATCGTTATGGGCGTTAACCGCTGCCTCAAAAAGCAGAAGCGGATTCCAGGCGAAGGCCAATGTTGCCAGAACGTGCCGGCGCTGCCTATGCTGATCCTCATCTCGTGCCGGTTGTAAGTAGCCGCTGATAGACCAGATCAGAAGGGCCGAACCCAGGTGAGTGGCCAGGCCAAGCAGGCGCAGCAATAACAAGGGAAGAACCAGATTGTTGGCCCCAGCTAGCGGCAGCGCCAGCCACTGTAAGAAACAAGTGATGGCGGCCCAGGTTGGTCCATAAGCCGAGGGTTGATCGATCCAGTAGAGATAAGGATAGGTTACATCATAGTGGATTTGGGTCGGAAGCGTAGTGAGAGGATTAAGGTGATAAATAACGCCCATCCGCGCATAGATCAGGTAAGAGAAAAGATCTGGCGAGGTGACAACGGGAATAAGCGCGTAGAGCAGGCCAAGGGCTACCGTTGAGAGTACGACATACCGACGGGAGATGAGGGCAGGCAGCCTGGCCAGAGCGTAGAGATAGAGGAGAAAGAGGGACGTCAGGACTGTCAGGAAGAGGACGACCTCAAGCCAGGCCACCGGGGGCGAAGGAATCGCCGGGTCGGTGGGTACTGGCTGGAGCGGAATAATGCTCCAGCTGGGAAAGAGCGCCTGTGTCGGTAAGAGCGACCAGGTGCCGGCCCGTGAGAGCAGCACATCGTTGAACCAGAGGCCGCTGAGCGGGAGCACAGCGTCCAACAGCACAATGGCCAGGACCATTCCCCCAAAAACGGCCAGCGGGAGAAGCCGCTGACTCCTGTGCGGCCTCGCTGGCGCCTGTGGAAGGCTTGCTTCCTTCAACTCCTGTTGAGTGACGACATCTATTCCCGCCGTTTTCTGCTCAAGTGGCAATTCTACATTTCTCATCCCTATGCTTGCTACCCATCTATCACAGTTGATGCTGATATAGCACTGGCAGGTGGTAGCTGGCCTGCATGAAGGAAGGCCCCGAGGGCAGGGCCTTCCTGGACAGCGAGAGGCACAGCTTCCAACTTTCTTGAACGATTGATAGTTTTGCACGGTGACGGACTGGGCCAGATTCCTTTCGAGAGCCATCTTCAGCAAACATATAGCTCTTCTTGAGGACATCTTGAGCTTTCTCTGCTAGCATGACTGCTATAGTCCAGAAAACATTTTGTAGAGAGGATGCACGGGAGCGACCTGGCTTATGGAAGAAGCAGCGAGCTATGAGGCACCGACCTGGTCCCACCCGGCAGAGCAGAGAGAGCCGGAGCCGGGAACGTCTTCCTCAACCTCAGAATCAGCCTCGACGCGGCTGCCCCGGCGACGGCTCCTTGGGCTGGCGGGGATCGGCCTGGGAGCAGCCGGCCTGGTGACTGGAGGCATCGCCCTGGAACAGCTCTGGCAGCAGAACCACGCAGCTGGCGCCCAGGCTGATCAGCAACTCATCGGTCACTTGCTGCGGCGTGCGGGCTTTGGCGCTGGACCCGCGGAGCTAGCGCTCTATCGCAAGCTTGGCTTTGCCGCGGCGGTCGATCGCCTCCTGAGCTACCAACACGTCCCCGACGATGAGATGGAGCAGCGTCTGGCAGCCCTCAATCTCAATCTCGATCGGCCACAGGATCAGCAGCGTTGGTGGTTGCTGCGCATGGCCTGGACGCAGCGTCCGCTGTTAGAAAAAATGGTCCTTTTCTGGCATGGGGTGCTTACCAGCAGCTTTCGCAAAGTCGGCGGTCCGCGCTTCTATCGCCGCATAGTTATCCAGAACCAGTTTTTGCGCGAGCGTGCCCTCGATACCTTTGACAATATCCTGCTGGGAATCACCAGCGACCCTGCCATGCTCTTCTATCTCGATCTCACCAAGAGCACGCGCAACGCCCCCAATGAAAACTATGCGCGCGAGCTGATGGAACTATTCACCATCGGGCTGGGTCATTACACCCAACAGGATGTCACCGAAGGAGCGGCGGCCCTGAGTGGCTGGCATGTTCGGGGCCTCTCCTCTTATTACAATCCTGCCAGTCACAGCGACCGTATCAAGCATTTTCTGGGGCACAGCGGGAACCTGGATTATCGGGACGTCATCGCGATCCTCGCCGATCATCCAGCCACTCCCTGGTTTCTCGCGCGCAAGCTCTTCAGCTTCTTTGTCTACGAGAACCCGAGCGAGGAGGACCTCCAGCCGCTCGTCACTGCTTATCAGCACAGCAACCATAGTATTGGCGCGGTCATGCGTGCTCTCCTGCTCTCTCCGCAGTTCGCCTCGGCCAAAGCCTACCGTAGCCGACTCAAGTCGCCGGTTGAATTTGCCGTTGGTGCCTATCGAGCGTTGGGTCTCCAGGACGATGGCAGCCTGCTGCCGCAGTTCACCACACTCATGGGTCAGACCGTTTTTGATCCTCCCAATGTTGGCGGCTGGCCTGGTGACAAGGTCAGCGCTTTCTGGCTCAATAGTGGCACGTGGATGACGCGCCTCAATTACGTGGACCTTCTCCTGCGTCGTGGTCTGGGGCGCGGTACCGTTCGTCCGCTCGATTTGCAAGCGCTGATTGAGAAGAACCGGCTGGCCTCGCCCGAGGCCTTCGTCGACTACTTTGCGGCCTTCCTGCTCGACGGTCAGCTTGCCAACGACCGGCGGGCCTTGCTCGTCAGCTATCTCACTGCGCCGGCTCCGGGGCGGCAGGAGAGCGTCACCTTCGCCAATGGCAGCGCCTACCCGCTCAGCCGTGTGCGAGATGCTCTCTATCTACTCCTGGCCTCGCCGGAGTATCAGCTCAACTAATCAAACGAAGATTGGAGGAAGCAGACGACCCGCAGGCCCGCGGTCGCGGTCTGCTGGGGAGCCTGATTGAACTGAGAGGAAAGCAATGGCCCTGTCTCGTCGCACCCTGATCAAAGATGGTATGCTCGTCGTGAGCGCTGGCATGGTTATGCCCTCTATCTTCAGCCGTGCCGTGCTCTCGGCGCGTGCGCAGGCCCGTGAAGGGGCGCGGCTGGCCCAGGCGGCCAGCGAGCGTACCCTGATCGTCGTACAGTTAGCCGGTGGCAACGATGGTCTCAACACCGTCATCCCTTATACAGACACCCGCTATTACCAGATGCGCCCCACCCTGGCGATCAAAGAGGCCCAGGTACTGCCGTTAGATCAGCGGCTGGGCCTGCATCCCGAAATGGCAGGCTTCCAAAAGCTCTGGGAGGCCGGGCACCTGGCTGTCATCGAGGGAGTCGGCTATCCCAATCAAAGTCTCTCGCACTTCCAGGCGATGGACATCTGGCAGACCCTCGATCTCAGTGGCAACGGGCGCGAGGGCTGGCTAGGGAAACTTGTGGCCGGCCTTGTGGACCAGGAAGGTCACCCTTTCAAGGCGCTAGAGATCGGCAGCCAGACCGCGCTTGCCCTTTCATCGCTCACTGCCCAGGTCCCGACGCTCTCCAGCCTCAGCTCCTACCGTCTCAACGCTGACCCAGCCGATCACGATGGCGGGGCCTCGCGCCTGCAGGCTCTGCTCAAGCTCTACAATTCCTATCCGCGGACTGCGCCTTATGCTGTGCTGCTGGAGACCACCGCCCTTGACGCCCAGGCGGGTGCGGGGCGCCTGCAGCAAGCGGCCAACACCTACAAGCCTGCGGCAAGCTATCCCCAGGGTCCTTTTGCCGAGGGACTCAAGATTCTTGCGGAAGTCATTGTCAACGATCTGGGCCTGCGTGTCGGCTACATCACTCTGGGTGGCTTCGACACCCATGCCAACCAGCAGGAGACCCATGCCCAGCTTGTCAAAACCCTCTCCGACGGCCTCTATGCCTTCTACACGGACCTCGCTTTGCACGGCAAAGCTGATCAAGTTGTCGTCATGACCTGGTCCGAGTTTGGGCGACGTGTTGAAGAAAATGGCAGTCTGGGGACCGATCATGGAACAGCTGCCCCCATGTTCATCGTCGGCAGCGCTGTCAATCGCGGCATTTTTGGGGAGCCGCCGTCACTGACGAATCTGGACGACAACGGGAATCTAAAATACACGGTTGATTTCCGCTCGGTCTATGCCACCGTATTAGAGCGCTGGATGGGAGCCTCGGCGCGCACTGTCCTGGGAGGCTCCTTCGGCACACAAAATTTCCTCTCGGCCTCATAGCCTTATCGGCTATTGAGCTGATCTATCCTATCGGGGGCTACCAGCGTTTCCCTTCTGTGGACTGCCGATGTGCTCCTGGTTGCCTGGCGGCGGTGGCCTGGCCGTCGGGGTGATCAGGAGCGGCCAGCCTGCCTTGTGAGCTGCCCTGACTTCCAGCGACGAGGCCGTCTGACCCGCCTGTCGGATCTTTGCTATAATATGAACCGGTTGATCTAACTCTCGCAGTCAGGAGTACCATCGTCAAGATGTCTGATGATTTCAAGGAAGAGGGGTATCCGCAGCGGCGTGAGCTGTGGATCACACTGGGCATTGTGGTGCTTGTGATGCTGATCGTCCTGGTTGGTCTCATGGCCTATAGCCACTTACCGCGAGCTGGAGGCAATAGCAACGATGCCCTAACGGCGCTTACCCCCACCCCGGCGCAGAAGAATCCGGTGGCCTCCATCGAGTTAAATCGCACCTTCTCCTATAGCGGGGTCAACCTGACCGTGACCCGGGTTGGTGAAGCAGGCAGCTACTCTGATGATCAGAAGCACCAGAGCAACTATGTCATTCGGGTCTATCTGGACGTTCAGAATCCCGGCGAATCGCCAGTCGGGATCGACTACCAGGCCCTGGCGCGCCTGGTGCTTCCCGATGGCACCCAGATAGCTCCCCAGCTCATTACCATTCCTCCTGTGGTCCTACCGGGCCAGAAGCAAACGGGCTACCTTGATTTTCCTGCCAATCGGCAACTCGATCTCTCCACGCTTTCACTGCATCTCGGCAAGAAAGCGCAGGTGCTCTTCTCCTGATGCATTCCCCGGACGAATACGAAGAACAAGAACAGGAGCGAGGAAGCGATGAGCTGCTCGCCTCAGATGAGCTACGCCTTCCAGAGGGGGCCAGCTTCCTTGTACGGCTGCACGCAGTCAGGGCCTGGCTGGCACGTCGGCAAGAGGAAGCAAGGCTGGCCGCAGGTGAGGCGGCTCTGCGCCTGCAAGAGCAAGCCCTGGCCCAGGAAAGAGAGTCACGTCTGCGCCGGCGTCAGCTAGAGCAACAAGCGCGTCTGCAGGAGCAGGCGCGTCAAGAACTGGAGGGAGCCAACCGTCGGCTCCAGGCCTACGCTGAAGCCGCGGCCCTCTTAGAGGAGACGATCGATCACACCAGCGGCCAGCGCGTGCTGGTCGAATATTATCTGACCCTGAGCGAGCTACTAGAGCACGAAGTAGATAGCGCCAGGTCGCCCCAAGAGAGGGAGAGCCTGATCGCCTGCTCGCCACGGCTCCAGGCTTTGCAGGAAGTGCTGCAGCGCGTGGAGCAGGTAAGCGTATCAACAGAAGACGACTGATCTACTTGCCGGCGGGCAAACCGGACAAGGCGAAGAGAGACGAGCATCCTTCCACCCATCAAGGTGGTGAAGGCCCGTCTCTCTTCGTTCGTTCCAAAGCTCCAATTGCGCCTTCGTCTTTTCCGTCCATTGGGCCTCATCCGGGCCAGGGCTGCCAGCCAGTCAGCATGCGCCAGGCAGGGCAGGGAGCGGACGAGAGACGAGTCCAACCAACAGGACTCAGGCCAGCTCCTCCATCAAAGGCTCCTTGGGTAGAGCAGCCAGCCCCTCCTCCTCATAATCGGCAGGCTGCGTATTGTCCTTCCCCGAAGGAACCCCCAGGGCACGGAAGACCGGGGTCAGGATCAGCGTCAAGACCAGGTTGACCAGCAGCGAATAGACGGCGATATAGGCGGCGATCTTCACATTGCCGAGAGAGATCGTGAAGACCGAGGAGGCGAAGTTATTGGCCACCGCCATCCAGGTGCCAGTCACCATGCCGCCGACCCAGCCGATAATCATCGCCCAGCGGTGCATCCAGTTGGTATAGAGACCCAGGAAGACAGGGGGAAGCGTCTGAATAATCCAGACCCCACCCAGGAGCTGGAAATTGATAATATCGGTAGCCGGCACCAGCAAGATAAAGAGCAGGGCGCCGAATTTCACCACCAGCGAGACCACCTTCGCCACTGTCGACTCCTCGCGGTCCGAGCAATTCGGGCGGAAGTACTCCTTATAGATATTGCGCGTGAAGAGGTTGGCGGCAGCGATCGACATCACTGCGGCAGGAACCAAGGCCCCGATGGAGATAGCGGCGAAAGCGAAACCCGCAAACCAGTCGGGGAAAGCCCAGCTCATGAGCGAAGGCACGGCGCCATTAGCCTTATAGCTATGGAAAGCGGGCTGGCTTGTGACCCCGGTGCCGGCAGCGATGGCCATATAGCCGAGCAGGGCCAGCAGGCCCAGCATCAGCGAATAAAGGGGCAGCAGGGCAGCATTGCGCTTGACCACCTGGCGACTGCTGCTACTAAGCACCCCCGTCATCGCGTGGGGGTAGAGGAAGAGAGCGAGGGCCGAGCCGAGAGCCAGAGTCGCGTAGGCCATCTGGGCCTGGGGAGTTGTCAGCAGATCGCGGAAGGTCGTGCCCTGAGCAATCGCGTTCAGGTGCTTAGTGTGGGCCGCTGCGAAAATATGGTCGAAGCCGCCCAGCTTAATGGGGATCACGATGATCGCCACGATCATCACCGTAAAGATCATCAAATCCTTGACCAGAGCGATCATCGCAGGCGCGCGCAAGCCGCTGGTATAGGTATAAGCGGCCAGAATCAGGAAAGCGATAATCAGAGCGGCCTCAACCGGGACCCCCATTTGAGCGATCGAGACCTCGATACCGAACATCTGGAGGGCGATGTAAGGCATCGTTGCCAGGATGCCAGTGAAAGCGACCACCAGGGCGAGGGTGCTGCTCCCGAAGCGATCGCGGACAAAGTCCGAAGCGGTGATATAGCCATGCTTCTTGGCGACGCTCCAGAAGCGCGGCATCAACAAATAGACCAGGGGATAGGCCACAATCGTGTAGGGGACAGCGAAGAAGCCGGTGGCTCCACTATTGAACATGAGGCCCGGCACAGCCACGAAGGTGTAGGCCGTGTAGAGGTCGCCGCCCAGGAGGAACCAGGTGATCACGGTCCCGAAGCGTCGACCAGCCAGCCCCCACTCGTTCAGCAGGCTCAGATCACCGCGACGCCAGCGAGCGGCAACGAAGCCCAGCACGGTGACAAGAATGAAAAATACAATGAAGACGCTTAAAGCAACGACATTGACCATTGTAGTCTTTCCTTTCTCGGCAGGCATTGCATCACGGTGCAATGCAGCAATCCGTTGCACAGATGCTCGAACAACGCTGTTCTCAGGGCCGCCTGCTTCGCTGGCTCAAGCGCTCAACCAGTAAACAATGGCAGTGACCAGCGCGCCGAGAATGGTCCAGAGCAGCTGATACCAGTAGAAGAATGGGATGCCGATGAACTCCGGCTGATAGGAGTTGTAGAAAAAGGGCAGCAGGGTAGCAATGAAGGGGATGATGAGCAAGAGAAGAGGCCAGCGTCTCTTCTCGGTACGGGTAACCATAAGCTGTCACTCCTTTGAAACAGGTGATACGATTCCCGCGGCGCGTTGGGAGACGATTGGATGGAAAACCTGGTATGGTCGGGTCGGTAAGGCCCATGCGAGAACGATAGCAAGAGCCAGCACACAGGCATGAGGCACTGGATGAAGCAGCACCTACCTCATCGGCTGGCTCGCTGGCTCGCTCGCTGTTGGCCTTTGCCAAGACCATCCCTGCGTGCACCCTTGCACGCAGCTGGCCCGATCAGGCTGAATTGGCGCGTTTCTCAGTCTGTACTGTTGCTGGACCCGGCAACCGACACGCCCAATGCTGACTGGTATGCTATAATCGTACGCAATCAAAGTCGAAAAGTCAACCCGCCCTTGAAGCTAGTCATTCGGACATCCGTGTCTTATGCCGCTCTCCGCAGTTCCCTCCCAGCCAAAGCAGACTGGTATGATTGGAACAACAGGGGGAATTTCCTGCCTGTGCAGAAGTATAATGATATAAAGGTAGCACCACTAGATGGTAGACCTCTCTGTTAAGCTCTTCCTGGATATTCGTCATATACAATAAAAAGGGTATAATAATAAGGAGAAGAAGAAAGGCAGATAGTCAGCTCATGAACGAAGCGCAGACGAGAGGGAGCGCGTGGGATGTAGAAGAACGGGAGCTGCATGGGGCGGCACTGCCGGAAGGCTCGATCATCCTTGGCGGGCGCTATCGTCTGATCCGCCTGCTGCATGAGCGTCCGCGTGTCCATCTTTACCTTGCCAGGCGTCTCTCGGGCAGGCGGGAACGCATCCAGTACAGTGAGGAGCCGGAGCCGCTGGTAGCGGTGCGCGAGCTGCTCCTTGGTGGGCTGAGTGCTCGCGAGCGCATGCAGATTGAGCGAGCGGCCTATGAAGAATTTGCCTCTTTCACGCTGCTGGCCTCGCCGCGCCTGCCCGAGGCGGGGGATCGCCTGCGGGTAGAAGGTGATCGGCACTATCTTGTCCAGCAGCTGGTTGGTTTGCGGCAGGCGCGTGAGCTCGAGGTCATGACCCTGGCCGACCTGCTGCTGGCCGATGGGCGCTGGCCGGCCTGGCTTGATCTAGAGGTTGCGCTCTCCTGGAGTATTCAGCTTGCCCGTCTGGTGGCGCGTCTGCATCGCCTGGGTTGTGTTCTTGGGGACCTTGATCCGGCCACCGTGCTGATCGATGCTGATGGGCGGGCCCCCTGGTCGCCGACGCTGCTCGTCTCCTGGCCGCCGCCACCGGTCTTCTGGCAAGCGACCGTTGGCACCCCCCAGCTCGCCTTCGAGCATTACCGTCAGCTCTTTCCGTCGCCTGCCCCCTCGGCGGCCAATCCATTCGTGGCTCCCGAAGTCTTTTCAGGTCAGTGCGACGAGCGCTCCGATGTCTATTCGCTGGGGGCGCTCCTCTACCTGCTTTGCACGCATTATGCCCCCATTACCGCGACGCATCGCCAGTTAGCGGAGATCCTCGATTGCGAAGAGATGGGGGCAGAGGTTCCTGATCCCCTGGAGCCATTGCCCGTACCCGAGGGTCTGGCTCTGGTTCCTCCACATCTGCTGAATGTTCATCTCCCGCTTGCCATTGAGGATATCCTCTTACGGGCTTTGGCCCTTGACCCTGAGCAGCGCTATCCCTCGGCCTTTGCCCTGGTAGAGGAGTTAGAAGCGCTGGACCTGCGGCGCCTGGGGATCTCGCGCTATCGGCCAGGCGTTCTGGCCCGTTGCCTGAGCAAGCTCTCCGCCTTCCTGCGCCGCTGCACCGGCGCTTACGACCTTGCCTAGCTGCAGCTCTGCCGTCTGCTTCCTGCCCTCGTGAGCAAGCGAGCGAAGAACAACCGGACTGGCAACTATCAAAGCCCCAGTCGGGCAGGCGCCAGCGCTGATTGTCGCTGCCTTTCTTCGGAGAGGTCTGTCGCTCTTCTCGCTCCCCGCTAGCTGGTTGCCTCTCCTCGCCTCAGAGAACTTCTTCTTACTGCTGACCTCTCTTGCCCGACGGGCCTGCTTGCTGTTCAGGGGACTGAGCGAGCTGGTCACCTGTCATGGCGTCAGGCCCATAGAGATGAGGAAAGGATAGTGTATGATAGAGGAGAGATCAGAAAGGCTCTGGTCTTGCCCTCGTGGCGCCGGCTGCTTTCTGCACAGCAGGTGAGCAAAGGAGAGGACACAGCTATCATGAGCACGGTGCGCCTGAGACGCAGCGAACTGTCGACACCGGCCAGCAATGCGCGCATGCTGCAAAAGGCGGCGGCCAGCCAGGCCGATCTTGTCATGTTGGATCTAGAGGATTCCGTTTCCCCCGCCGAGAAGGAGAAAGCGCGCGAGCAGGCCATCGAAGCCCTGCGCTCGCTGGACTGGGGAAAGAAGACCCGGGCGGTGCGCATTAATGATCTTGAAAGCGAACATGCCTATCGTGACATTGTGGCACTTGTCGAAGAGGCTGGGGAACACCTCGACATCCTGATCATCCCCAAAGTCAAGCGAGCGCGTGACGTCTGGTGGGTTGATCGCTTGCTCACCCAAATCGAGAAGCGCTGCAAGCTGACGCGGCCCATTGGACTGGAAGTTTTGATTGAGGAGACCGAGGCCCTGATCAATGTTGAAAAGATCGCCCGTGCGAGTGCGCGCCTGGAAGCCCTGATCTTTGGTCCCGCTGACTATGCGGCCTCCCAGGGCATTGATCTCAAGTACATTGGCAACGATCTGGATGCCTATCCTGGTGATCTCTGGCACTATGCGCGCAACAAAATCGTTGTAGCGGCGCGGGTGGCGGGTATCGAGGCTGTTGATGGTCCCTATATCGACATTCGCAACCTTGACGGCTACCGACGTGAATGCCTGCGGGCGAGCATTCTGGGCTGCAGTGGCAAATGGGCTATTCATCCTGAACAAATTCCCATTGCCAACCAGGTCTTCGCGCCCCCGCCCGAGCAGGTAGCTCAGGCGCGTCGGCTGGTGGCGCTCTATGAGGAGGCTCAGCGTCAGGGGCAGGGCGCCATCGAAGTCGAAGGCCGCATGATCGACGTGGCCGTGGTTCGCAACGCACGACGGCTCATCGCTCGTGCTGATCTGCTGGGTCTCTAGGCGGTCAGCATGGCAGGGCAGGCGCGGGCCGCTGGTGCCAGAGCGAATCGGCGCCTGCCTGGCGCTTTAGCTACTTCCACCCCAGGGTCTGGCCAGGACGCCGCTCAGGGGCGGCGGGATTGGCCTAGAGACTGGTTCCGTCGCGCCCTTGCTCGATCCGGGCCCGCACCTGGCGCTGCAGCTCCTCATCCAGGGCCCGCGTGGGAACCAGCACGCGCCTCCTGTATGACAGGACCATTTCCCCACGCTGGTTGTAGGCCACCGTCTCGACGGTGACAATGCCACGGTCCGGCTTACTGGTCGAGAGCCGCTTATCGAGCACGCGCGACTCAGCATAGATTGTATCGCCGTGGAAGGTGGGGGCCAGGTGCTTGACTTCCTCAAATTCAAGATTAGCGATGGCTTTCCCGCTGACATCGGGCACCGACATGCCGAGCGCGATGCTGAAAACCAGCGCGCCCACAACCAGACGCTGCTTGTGTTGCGTGTAGGCAGCATAGTTGGCGTCGATGTGCAAGGGATGGTGATTCATCGTTAACATGCAAAAAAGCGTGTCATCATACTCGGTGATGGTACGCCCCGGCCAATGCTTGTAAACATCCCCGACCTCAAAATCTTCATAGCAGCGACCGAATGACATGGTATTCTCTCCTTCTCTCTCCATACTAGCCAGGACGGCTACCTGTCAATCGCATACCGTTGGAGGAGCTGGCGGGCGATAATCAGGCGCTGAATCTCGCTGGTGCCCTCGCCGATCAGCATAAAAGGAGCATCGCGATAATAGCGTTCGACATTGAACTCCTTGACATAGCCAAAGCCGCCGTGGATTCGCAGCGCCTCCAGCGTCACGCGCTGGCACATCTCAGTAGCGAAGAGCTTGGCCATCCCTGTTTCGAGATCGCAGCGCCCGCCGGCGGTCTTCTTGCGGGCTGCCTCATGGAGGAGCAGCCGGGCGGCCTCGATCTCCGTATACATCTCGGCCAACTTCAGCTGAATGGCCTGATGCTCAGCGATCGGCTGGCCGAAGGTGCGGCGTTGCTGGGCATAGCGGATGGCATCCTCAAAGGCGGCGCGAGCCAGGCCCACAGCGCGAGCGGCCACATTGAGCCGTCCGATCTCCAGGCCACTCATTGCCTGCTTGAAGCCCTGGCCCTCAAGGCCGCCGAGCAAATTGGCCACAGGCACGCGCACCTCCTCAAAGACCAGCTCAGCCGTATCCACGCCCTTATAGCCCAGCTTCGCGAAGGTGCGGCCCACATGGAGGCCCGGCGTCTCCTTCTCGACCAGAAAGAGGCTCATGCCGCGGTAAGGTGGTTGAGCCTGGAGATCGGTGCGGGCCAGCACGGCCAGAATGCTGGCATGGACCCCGTTGGTCACCCAGAGCTTGGCCCCATTGAGTACATAGGACTCACCGTCGCGCACCGCTGTCATCCGAATAGCCTGGACATCGCTACCGGCCTCTGCTTCCGAGAGACAGAGAGCGCCCCGGCGCCTGCCTTCGGCCATCACTGGCAAAAAGCGCTGGCGCTGCTCTTCGGTACCGTACTGAGCGATCAGAGCAGCCACCAGGACGTGCGTATTGACCACGCCGGCCAGGCTCATCCAGCCGCGCGCCAGTTCCTCGATGAGCTGGACATAGGTCAGCAGGTCCAGCCCCAGACCGCCATAGCTCTCGGGAATAGTGGCTGCGAAGAGGCCGAGGTGGCGTAGCTCTTCGACCAGCTCGCTCGGATAACGGTCCTCATGCTCCAGCTGCTGAGCAACCGGCAGCACCGAGCGCTCCACAAAGCGCCTGACCTCGGCGACCAGCAGACGCTGCTCCTCATCGGAGTGTGATGGCATCTCCATCGAAGCCTCCTTTGCTTGCTCACTAGAGTCTCGTCCAATAGGGTGGTGACTACTCCTTTGCAGCCGAGCCAGGGCCCGTGCCTTGTGGCAGGCAGTGGATTCAGGCGCTCAGCCAGGTGGCAGCGGTTGCCGTCGGCGCTAGGAGTGCGGAGGTTCCTGCTTGCGGAGTCGCTTATCAGCGTGTTGCAGGAGAAAGAGCTTAAAAGCCCGCGCTGTGGCAGAAAGATTCTTATCCTTCAGATGGACGATGCGCCACTGGCGAATAATCGGAAAGCCCTCGACATCGAGAATGACCAGGCGGCCTGTCTCCAGCTCCATATCGATGGCCACTCGCGAGATCAGAGCGATTCCCAGGCCCGCGGTCACGCCCTGCTTAATGGCGCTGTTGTTGCCTACCTGCATGGCCACTTTCAGCGGGACTCCGGCCTCCTGGAAGAGGCCCTCCAGAGCGGCGCGTGTGCCCGAACCGACCTCGCGCAGCAGGAAAGTCTCGCGCGTCACCTCCTCGAATGGAACCTTGCTACGTCCCGCAAGGCGATGTGTGGGTGCGGCCACCAGTACCAGCTCGTTAAAAGCGAAAGGCTCGATGACCACTGGAATGTCATCGGGCACCCGTCCAACCACCGCAACATCGATGCGATTATTGGCCAGGGCCTCCACCACCGCCGCCCGGTTAAGCACGTTCAACGTAATCTCTACCTCGGGATACATCTGATGAAACTTGCCGAGCAGGCGCGGAATGACATAGGAGCCGACGGTGGTATCGGCAGCCACGCTGAGCCGCCCATAGTGTGGACTCCGCAAGGACTCAATGACCTCTAGGGCCTCCTCGATGACAGAGAAAATCTTCTGGCTGTAGAGATACAGCTCCTCGCCGGCCTGGGTAAGATGGGTTTTGCGCCCGATCTGATCGAAGAGCTTGACGCCCAGACTCTCCTCAAGCTGGCGAATCTGTGCCGAAACCGCGGGCTGGCTAAAATGGAGTTCCTCCGCGGCGCGGACAAAACTACAGTGTTTGGCGACTACCTGGAATGTGGCGAGCTGATGCAGATTGAGCGTACGCATGGGGTCTCCTGGCAAGGGAATGGGAATTCGACGGTATATGTATAAGGTGTAGAAAGCACAGTTGCCCAGATGCTTGCTCTTTGTCGTTTATTTATTATCTTAGAAGAAAAGGGCTGACCTCGACAAGCGAGCAAGGAACGGCGAGGCCCTCTCGCAGGGAGCGCCTGGTCGGCTCGGCTACCGCGGGGAAGGCACCAGAGCAGGCTCGCTCTCCTCTCTATAGGATGGGCCTTGCGCCTGGCGCTGACCTCAGTATACCATGAGGGAGGGAAAGGTTGCGGGGGAGCAGCGAGCAGTTCAGCTTCGGGATGATCGACCAGCGCCCGTGGACCGACGGGCGGGCCAGCCAGTCAGCCAGCCAGCCAGTCAGCCGGAGCGGTCAGTAACTCAAGGAGCCAGCATATGAACAGCGAGAACGAGGGGCAGGTCCGCGAGCAGGCAGCAGAGGAAATGGGAGAGCGCTCCGCCCGCTCTGAAGAGAGGGGAACCCCGACGCGCCTGCTGGAAGAACGAGCCTGGAGTGAGGAGCTGCCGTCAGGGGTGCCTCCCCAGGGAACGGTGGTGATCACGATCGCCCGTCAACTCGGTAGTGGCGGCAGCGAAGTAGGGCGTCTGGTGGCCCGTCGTACGGGGCTACGCTATCTGGATCGCCAGATTATTACCGAGGTGGCCCGTCGCCTGGGCGTAGATGTCCGTGAAGCAAGGCGTCTCGATGAATATACCGTCGGCGTGGCGGCCCAGATCCTTGAGGCTGTACGTGCCAGCCAGCCCTTCACCCTCAATTACGCTGGCTTGCTTGGTCAGACCAGTCGTCCCCTGCAGCAGCATGATGAAGTAGCCTATCTGCACCTGACCCAGAAAGTCATTTTAGAGATGGCCACGCAGGGGAACGTCATCATCGTAGGTCGTGGTTCCCAGTTCTTGCTACAACATGCTCCGCGCACGCTCCATGTTGCTCTCTTTGCCCCGCTGCCGCAGCGCATTGCGCGCGTCATGAGCGCGCTGCATGTTGATCAGCGCCGGGCGCGCGAGCTAATTGAGCAGCGTGATTATGAATATACGGCCTACCTGCGCCGCTACTATGGGAGCGATGGCCAGCAGCCGGGCCTCTACCACTTACTCATCAATACTGGCCTCTTCTCCTTCGAGCAGGCTGCTGACCTCATCTGTCAGGCCCTCTCTGCCGTCAGCGGTGAGCCAGAGGCCGACCTGGCATCCCCCCAGCAGTGACTGATTGGACAGCCTGCACTGCCCTATGGTATACTGTAGCGAAAGCAGGCGGGACACGGGTCTTTTTCTGCTGGGCCGTGGAGTAGTCAGCCAACCTGCCTGCCCGCCTGAGAAGTGAGCGTCGTGCAGAACACAAGCCATCACTGCCAATAGAGCGAAACTGGTATTCATCAGATGAAAGGGGGTAGCGTGTATGCCGCGTAAGGGTGAGCTGTCCAAGACAGCGCGCGCGTCGCTAGCCAATCGTGAAGAGGTCAACCATCTGACCGGCCGCATTTGCGCGAAGTGCGGTGAGCCGATCATGCTGAAGGAGCTGCAGCCAGTAAAGGTGATCGGCAAGGGCATGGTATATTATCACAAGAACCATTATAGCATTCAGCAGTAGGAGCATGAGCGGCGGGGAGCGTACTCAGCGCGAGTAGACCCATCGACCGTACGACCTCCCATCCAGCGTCAGCCGGGGCGTAGCAGCCTGGGGAGCCAGGCCAGGTACGCTCAAGAAGGTGCTTACCTGCAGGCAAGGAGGGCATCAGCTACGCTGGCCCGGTCCGGCTGGGGGTGCCCGCTGGCGCCCCCGCCTGCCCAGTTCAGACAAGCGGTTCTGGCCTTCTCTCCTCTGGGGCGGCGGCGCGACGCAACGATAGTGCTGAGTGCCTCTCTTCGTCTGAGAAGGTGTTGAGCCAATGACATGGAAACGAGCGCGTGTCTTATTCTTCCGGGCCTTGTTGCTGCGCTGTCCGGTTTGTGGTGAGGGCAAGCTCTACTGTGGGTTATTCAAGACCTACGAGCGCTGTCCGGTCTGCAACTTTGAATACGAGCGTGAGCCAGGCTACTATACGGGGGCGATGGCCGTCAACCTGGTGTTGAGTGAACTGCTCATCACTGCGATCACTCTCCCGCTGGCGGTTAACACCAGTGTTCCCTTTATTCCCCTGCTCATCTGGGGCATGACGATGCCCATCATCTTCCCTCTCATCTTCTATCGGCACACGAAAAGCTTCTGGATGGCCTTTGACCACCTCATTCATCCGGTGACCAACGAGCGTGTCTTTTTCCCAGAGTAGGGCAGAGCCAGCGCCCGTGCCAATGGGAGTTAAGGGCCGGGTAGGGAAGGAAGGAAGGAAGGAGGGAAGAGGCGAGGGGGAGTGACAGAGGCCATCTGGCGCGCTGGCCGAGAGAGATGTGGCTGTGTACCGTATCAGTCAACGACCCCTGGCTCAAGCCAGGGGCTTGCCCGCAGCCGCATCGGCCCGCGTCTGGGCAAAGGTCTGGGTGCGATGCCGTTGCCGGCGGCCAGACCTTTGCAGCACCCGTCGGACACTGCGGGTGTCCCGATGCTGTACCTTGCGGGCCGCCAGCTTCCGCAGTAACACTTTCTCCTAAAGCCTGCTCAAAGCCTTGTTCTGTGCGAGATCTGACCAAGACCACGCGAGCCTCTCCAAGTAAGGTGTAAACAGCTCTTACCTGCCATAGCTCCGAACCTTCCTGTCTCTTCTTATGCTAACCTGTCTCGGCCAGCGTCAAGCTTTCCTCTTGACAGCGGAAACAGGAATTGGGACAATCGAGAGCGACTATCTGGGTGAGGAGCAAGGTATCTTTGATGGTACAATCGCTAGAGCATGAGCAGGATCGCCCATTGTTGGAAGAGACGACCTCGCGTGCAGAAGAAGGGCGGGGAAGGTCAGCCACGGCTGGAGCCGGGAAGGGCGAGGAAGCCACCGTCCGCGTAGCTTTTCAAGGAGAGCGGGGCGCTTTTGGAGATGAAGCGGTGCGGGCCTACTTTGGTCCCGCCAGTGAGCCGCAGCCCCATCGCAGTTTTGCAGATGTTTTTCACGCTGTTGCTGCTGGTACGATCGACTATGGCCTGGTGCCAGTAGAAAATTCGCAAGCCGGGAGTATCAATGAGGTCTATGATCTGTTGCGTCAGTACGATCTCTTTGTTATTGGCGAGATCAGCCTCCCGGTCAACCATTGTCTGCTGTGTTTACCTGGGCAGCAGCTCAGTGAGATCAAGCGAGTGATTTCCCATCCACAGGCTCTGGCTCAGAGCGAGGCTTTTCTGCGCGAGCTAGGGGTGGAAGTGGTCGCAAGCTACGATACTGCTGGTAGCGCCAAGATGATCCGCGAGCAGAATCTGCGAGGAGTAGCTGCCGTTGCGGGAGCGGCAGCTGCCGAGCTCTACGGGCTGCAGATTCTGGCTGAGGGCATCCAAACCATCAAGGATAACCACACGCGCTTCATCGCTCTGGGGCGTGATCCGGCACCTCGCCGGGAGGGACCAGCCAAGACCATGATTGTCATGGCGACGCCGCATCAGCCTGGGGCCCTCTATCGTTGTCTGGGAGTGCTTGCCGAACGGGGCATCAACCTGCTCAAGCTAGAGTCGCGCCCCTCGCGCCAGCGTGTCTGGGAGTATGTCTTTTATCTCGATTTCGAGGGGCACCGCGATGATCCACCCGTGCGCAGCGCCCTGGCCGATCTGGCGCAATATACGACCTTTTGCAAAGTCCTCGGCTCCTTCCCGCGTCGTATTTAGCTGGCGCATGCTGGGGCCTGACGGCGAGAGGATCATGCCAGAGGAGAGCAAGAGAGAGGGAGGGAGATGCGAAGAGCCTGGCGGGGCACAGCGCAGCGTATCCTTGCAGAGCTTTCCTCTCCTTGGTGTCCGCTGTGCCCCGCTTACCTGACTGGGCTTCAGTGTACTCCTGCTCCGGGCCTCTTCCTCTCACGCATTCCCCGGAACTCGGAAACAGACGGCCCGATGGTGGGCGGGGCCGCTGCAACGAGCCGGGCGGAGGGAGCGCAGCTCACCAGCCGACCGCTGGCGAGTGGCCAATGCGACAGAAGAAGCGGCAGGGCAGGACTTAGCGTTTGATCTTCAGCGTATTCAAGAAGTTCTCGGCCAGTAGCTGGTAGGCCGACGATTCATACTCTTCAATGCGACCTGCGTCACAGAGGGCGGCAACCTGGGGATCAATCGGTAGTTGTGCGAGCAGCGGGGCACCGGTGATAGAGACCAGCTCAGCGCCCTGGCTGGGGCCGAAGATCTCGTAGCGCTCGCCCGAAGGGGTCTCGAAGTAGGCCATATTTTCCACCACGCCGATGATAGTGCCCTTCAGGTGTCGCACCATATTAATGCACTTCTTGACCACCATTGTCGCCAGGAGCTGTGGCGAGGAGACGATGACCACGCCATCGGGGACCACAGCCTGCATGACCGTCAAAGGAGCATCGGAGGTTCCGGGCGGCAGATCGACCAGCAAGAAATCGAGCAGGTCCCATTCGACATCGCTATAGAACTGCTGGATGGCCTTGGCCACCATTGGCCCGCGCCAGATCACCGGGTCGCTCTCCTCGCCCAGGAACATGTTCATGGAGATCACCTTAATGCCGCCGCGACTCTCCACTGGGCGGATGCGGTTATCGGGCAGCATTGTTGGTTTTGTGCCCAGGCCGAACATGCGCGCCATGCTTGGTCCGGTGATATCGGCATCGAGCACGCCGACACGATAGCCCTGACGCCGCAGAGAGACTGCCAGCAGCCCAGTGACGAGCGACTTGCCAACACCTCCTTTGCCGCTCATCACGGCAATGACGTGCTTGATCTTGCGCCCGCCTCCGGAAGCCATTGTTAGTGGAATCCCCCGCCCAACGGGCGCCTTTTTGGGCGCGACAGAGACCGGCTCACCCTTAATAGCAGCATTAAGGTCTTTGAGCAATAAGTCCAGCTTCTCTGGAGGCAGACGGTGGGTGCGCGCTCCCCCAGCGATGCTCTCGCGGGAACCGACCGCGCACGCCGTGCAGGGCAACCCGTACCCGTGGAAGACCTTGACGGTCTCTGGGTGCTTGGTTACCACATCATGAATAACCATATCGGCAGTAATAAGCTCCGCCATATCAGCTGATACCCCGTCCTCTCGTCGGCCAGCTCGCCTCTGTCAGCCAGGAGCGGGCTGGTCGGCGTTGGTGTTTCTCTCTTGTGCCTATGTCGGTTTCGCAAAGTGGCTCTCGCACTTAATTCCGACTTGTGCACTAAGTATTATAGCACAGGGAAGCTGGCTCTGGCTATGCTCTGCTCCTGGAGGGAGGGAGAGCGGCTCGCCCAAGTCTGAGAGACAGCGGCGAGAGAGAGATCGAGCGAGCAAGAAAGCCAACGACATCAAGGGAAGAGAGCTTTCTAGTGACATTGCACAGCCAGAGCCAGTATGTTATCATGGCCGCGAAAGGTCCGGTCTAACCAGGCGTACCTCGACGACCTGGTTGGCAAGCGAGTGCTCTGACCTGAGACAGAGCCGGATGCTCTGCGCTGGTACTGATGCAGCAGAGCTGGCCGGTGGACTCACTCGCGATCCGCGCGACTACTTGCTTACTCGTTTGAGTATGGCCGTTGTCTGTCCCGCCATCTACGGTCAAGAGGGGAATAGCTTATGTCGACAGATGAAATGCTGTATTTGAAGCAGGTATCGAGCTTTGCAGAACTCCCCGACGACGATCTCCGCGAGTTAATGGCGGTTGCCAAGAAACGAACCTTTCGCCCCGGCGAGGTCATCTTCCATCGTGATGATCCGGGGCAAGTACTGTACATCATCAAGGAGGGCAAGGTCAAGATTGCCATCAACAGCCCGGATGGTCAAGAAATTTCGCTGGTCATCTTTGGGAAAGGCGAATATTTTGGCGAATTTGCCCTGCTGGACGGTTTACCCCGCTCGGCGGATGCCGTAGCTCTGGAGCGTGTGGAGTGCTATACACTCCAGCGTGACAACTTTCACCGTGCCATTCTCAAGAATCCGCGGATTGCCATTCACATGTTAGAGTCGCTCTCGCGGCGTTTGCGCAACACCGATCGGATGATTGAAGACCTCATCTTTCTTGACGTGCCGGGACGGGTGGCCAAGAAGCTGCTAGAGCTGGCCGAGCTGCATGGGGTGCCCACCGAGGACGGCGTTCGTATTGACATCCGGCTTACCCAGCAAGACCTGGCTTCGATGGTTGGAGCCTCTCGTGAGAGCGTCAACAAGGTGCTTGGCTATTTTTCCGCCAAGGGGTATATCGCGACTGGTCATCATCGGATTACGCTCCGGCGACCAGCCGAATTGAAAGAGCGCATTTATTAGCGCAAGCCTGGACTGAAGGGTACTGGCTCGCTGGCTGGCTGCAGATCGGGAAAGGCTGGAGGTCGGGAAGAGAGCCAAGGAAGGCAGGGTTGGAGTAGAAGGCGGACTTCCTGCCAGGTCTGTTACTCCCTTTCCCCGCTGCTCGTCTTCACACAAAGGTCAGGGTAGTCGCCCTGCAGGATTGTGCAGTTTAAAGGCAGCGAAGGGAGCGTTTGACCATTGAACGAAGCGTTGACCGATCAAAGAGAGCAATCGCAGCCGGTCGAGCAAAACGTGACATTGGTCAGCGGCGGGGTGGGAGAAGTGGCGAAGGATAGGACAGTGACCTTCGGGGCCCGACTTGGGGCCTTACTGCAGGCTTTGCGTCCGCGTCAGTGGACCAAGAATCTGGCGCTCTTTGTTGGCATACTCTTTGCGAAGCGTCTCCTGGAAGTGACTCCGCTGATCCATGCTCTGCTCGCCTTTATAGCATTTTGCCTTGTCTCAAGTTTTATTTATTTGTTGAACGATCTGCTTGATCTAGAGAACGACCGGCGTCACCCTCGCAAGCGCAATCGTCCCCTGGCCTCGGGTCGTCTACCGATCTCCTGGGCCCTGGTGGCCATGGGCTGTCTCTTAGGCGCGGCAGGGCTGCTTACACTGGTGATTTTTCTTCTTCCGCTGGGAGGCCAGCATCTGCCCTACAGCTCCCTGGGTGGGGGCGATCTGCTCTTCGCTCTTGTGCTGGCGACCTACGTCGTCCTGATGGTGCTCTACAGTGTACGGCTCAAGCACGTTGTATTGCTGGATGTCTTTATTATTGCGAGTGGTTTTCTGTTGCGTATTCTGGCGGGAGCCGTAGTCATCTCAGTGGTCATCTCCCCCTGGCTCTATCTGGTAACGATTCTGCTCTCGCTGTTTCTGGCTCTCAACAAGAGGCGGCATGAGCTGGTATTGCTGCAGGGCGAGGCCAGCACGCATCGGCAGATTCTGAAGGAATACAGTCTGCCCTTGCTGGACCAGATGATCACCATTACTGCTGCTGCGACGGTCATGGCCTACAGCCTCTATACTTTCCAGGGGCCGACGGGAGATCATCATCTCATGGTGACGATCCCCCTGGTGCTCTACGGCCTTTTTCGCTATCTCTACCTGGTCTATATGCGCATGGAGGGGGGCAGTCCCGAGGAAGTGCTCTTACGTGATCGCCCGACTCTAGCGGCAGTCGGGTTGTGTGCTGCGGTGATTTTTGTGGTTCTCTACGTGCTCCCGTCTTAGCAAGAGGAGGATCATCGGCCTATGTTGACTGCGAGCCGGCTTCGGACTGTGCGCACAGGCATAGTGTTTTCGCTGGTGCTGGCTTTTATCGTCCTGGTGGCGATCGGTCTCTATGCGGACTTCCCGCGCATGTTGACAGCGCTAGCGAGCTTCCGCTGGTCCTTCCTGCCCTTGATTCTCTCTTTGACGCTCTTTAATTACTGTTTTCGTTTTGTCAAGTGGCAGTATTATCTTCAGCGTTTGCAGATTCGCCTGCCGCGTCTGAGCAGCTTCCTCATCTTTCTCTCGGGGCTGTCGATGGCCATCACGCCTGGCAAGGTGGGAGAGCTATTGAAGTCCTATCTGCTCAAGCGTTCAACGGGAGAACCTATCAGCCGGACGGCCCCGATCATTATGGCCGAGCGGCTTTCAGATGGGCTGGCGATGCTCCTGCTGGCGGCCACGGGTCTGATCTTCTATCGCTTTGGCTGGGAAGTGCTCCTGAGCCTGCTGGTGGTAGGCTTGGGGATCATCCTGCTCATCCAGCATCGTGCGCTCTCTTTGAGGGTGCTCGCAGCTGGCGAGCGGCTGCCTCTCTTAGCGCGTCTGGCGCAGCCGCTGCGCGCTTTCTATGAGAGCGCTTATACGCTGCTTCGCTGGCGGCCTCTCTTGTTGGCCATTGCCATTGGCTTTCTCTCCTGGTCGGGGGAGTGTCTGGCGCTCTATTTTGTCTTTCTCGGCCTGGGTGTGCCAGCCTCTCCTGACCTCTTGCTGAAGGCTACTTTCATTCTGGCGGTCTCCTCTCTGGTTGGTTCTGCCTCCGGCCTGCCAGGTGGCCTCGGTACCGCCGATGGTAGCCTGCTTGGCCTGATCCGCCTGCTGGTTTCTTCCTCTGCTGTCATTGGTGGGGCTGCAACGCTGCTGATCCGTTTCTGTACGCTGTGGTTTGGTCTGGCGCTCGGTGTTATCGCATTGCTTCTTTTGCGTCTTACTCAATACAAGAAACTTTTCGCGCCGGAGCCTTATGAGGAAGAAAAGATGTATTTCTCAACAGTTGCAGATTCTGATGCAATGCTGCCCGAAGCCGATGGAAGCTACAATCTATCCCGGGCATCGGCACCTCTAAGCAACGGGGAGTGAGCAATCGACGATGAAAACTCTGATCATCATTCCCACCTACAACGAAAAAGACAACCTGCGTCCCCTGATTGGGGAGATCTTTCGCTATGCGCCAGCGACGGATGTGCTGATTGTGGACGACCATTCACCTGATGGTACGGGGGAGCTGGCGGAGGAGCTAGCCAGAGAGGATGCGCGGCTGCATGTGTTGCATCGTCCGGGGAAGCTCGGACTGGGCACGGCCTATATCACAGGCTTCAAATATGCCCTGGAGCATGGCTACGATGCTGCCTTTGAGATGGACGCGGACTTTTCGCATGATCCGCGCTATCTTCCTGACTTTCTGCGTCTCATTGAAGAGGCCGATCTGGTAATTGGTTCGCGCTATATCAAAGGTGGGGCGACACCCAATTGGCCCTTCTTGCGGCGCCTGATCAGCGGGGGTGGCAATATTTTCGCGCGTACCCTCCTGGGTCTGCCGGTGCGCGACTGCACGGCTGGCTATCGCTGTTATCGTCGCGAGGTTCTTGAAAGCATCGATCTTGACTCGATCCGCTCGCGTGGATATGCCTTCCAGGTTGAGCTCGTCTATCGAGTCTGGCGTCAGGGCTTTCGCATTGTCGAGACGCCGATTGTCTTTGTGGATCGGCGAGTCGGCCAGTCCAAGATGTCGAAAGCCATCGTCTTTGAGGGCTTTCTCTTTGTGTTGCGCACCCGGTTGGGCCGTAAGCCGCAGCTGCCACCGCCGGTACGACGTGAGGCCGTTCTGGTGGGGGAGATCTCCGAAAAGGAAGAGCACGAGCGGGTACCTGAGACATCGCGTTAAGCTCATGTGCCTGCCGTGAGGTGGCTTGTTGCTTCGGCTCTCTTCGCTTTGCGGCCTGGCGATAGCCGGAAGGGCAAACATGGGTGAGCCGCGCGCTACTGAAGCGGCTGAACTGTTCTCCTGCCATGCCTGGCATGCTGATGGAGGGCGTGAGGTTGCTTCAGTAGCGTCTTTTTTTCTGCGGGCCGCGTTGCTGGTGGCGCTGAGGCCGATGGTGCCTGGAGAAAGGAGCTTGATCTTCGTAGTCTTCTAGCTTGAAAGAGGGGTCAAGCCCATAGAGGGCGCGCATCCGTATCTGATGGGCGAAGCGCTGGGCCAGACGGCGTGGAGGTGCGTTCAAACGGGTGGCCAGGCCCTGGGTGGACTCGGCCAGGCCGCCCTGGCTGATGACGGCCTGGCGTACCTCGCTATCGTCGCTAAAAAGCTGGACCTCATGTCCGGCGGCGCGGGCCTCGCGGGCAAGGCGGGCAATGACCTGATCGGCGTTTTCACCATGTTGTGAGTAAATAATATGGATGCGTCTCTCGTAGAGGTGTTGCTCGTGTTTGCCTGCGCCATCGAAGACGACCGTGACCTGATAGGGGGTATGGCGATAGCGATGGGCGAGCTGGGTGATTAAGAGCTGGCGGGCGGTTTCCAGGCTTTGAGCCAGGGCGGCGCGAAACTGCGGATTGCGTCGAATCACGTTGTAGCCGTCAACGAGAATGTATTGTCCCATTGTTCACAGTCCTCTCTCGTGCATTCCGCGCAGGAAAGCCTCCTCTATCCAGCGGGCAGCCTGCTCTGGTCGAAGATGCTGATCGTAGGAACGATCGGTATCGGTCGATGCTGTCAGGCAGACAAAGGTTCTGCTCTCCTTAGCCGGGGTCTGCGGAGTGATCTTCAATGAAACCATTGTATCCACTGGAGGAAGAGGTTTATAGTCCCACGAATATCGATATGGATGGCTCGCAGCAGCAGGGCATTAAAGGCTGCTGAGAGTTCGGCGAGCAAGATCGCTGCCAGGGCGAGCGTCAGGAGGGCTAGCAGGGGTAGAGAGAGCCAGAGGGGAAGACCGCTCGCTCTCGGCTGGTGGGCTTCTTTTTGGGCTATGCTGTGAGCGGGTTGGTCTTGAGCGACTTTGGAAGTCGTCCGGGGAGTGAGGCGTGTGGGAGATGCCAGATTATGGCTGGGGGTGGTCTGCTGGAGGAATGGGGAGGCTGTCGAGGACGAGGCTGGTGGAGGGAGTAGGGGGGGCTGCTCGTTGGCAGGAAGATGGAGGGAGGGAGGAATGGCTTTGCTCTCGGTGGCCGCCGTGTTGTCTGTTGGGGGAGTGGAGGGGGAGGGATGTGCTGCCGGCGCGGCTGGACCTGGGCTTGTTGGGGGGAGAGGCTGCACGTTTTGCATTTCGACTGTCTCGATGGCCGCGATGAAGGCCGAGGGAGAGCTGAGGGTGCGGAAGCGACCGGCCTGGAGGCAGGTGAGCAGAGGCTCTTGCGTCGGGCTGCTCTGGTTTATCTGGCAGGTGCAGGGATCAGAGGAGGTGGAGGTGGAGGATGGTGCTGGTGGGGGCGGGGCAAAAAAGGCTCCTTCGAGTGGGGGGACTTCGCGGCGGAAGGGGAGGCCAAGCTCAGCGACGCAGGCTCCGCAGATACGGTGCACATGGTCCCAGCATTCGGGACAGGCGGCGCGGCGGCAGCGGAAGCAGAAATGAGACATGCTCATCAGGGCAGCTTCCAGCACAGCAGGGCTGGCCAGGCGCAGCTCTGGGTGCAGGTGTGAGGGGGCAAAGATGGCCCCGCAGGTGCTGCAGGCTACTGTAGTGTGCTCCGTTGCCGGCGGACGATAGATGCGCCGGGCGCTGCGCGGCTGGCCGTGCTGCTGAGGCGGCTGGTCTGGCCCTGGCATGTCTTCGTTCATGGCTCGCTGCCCATCTCCGTTCGCTTCGAATTGTGCACAGTGCGATGCTGCTCCGCAAGCCGCCACCTGTCGGCTTCGTCCGGCGAGGCGAGCGGTCGATGAAATACGAGGAGGGAAGGTTTGGCCCCTCTGTTAAAGAGTATACCCTACAGGCAAGAGAAGGTGCAGTGTGCCTGACACGATGACTCCTCCTTGGCGCGCCCTCGATCAACTTGCCGATTCTTCCCAAGCTAACCCTTGCTCTGCTAAGAATAGCTGGTCTGCTTGTCTCTACTCAAGCAAGAATTGTTCCTTTGGCTTTTTGGCTGTATACTTAATAGTTGAATGGATTGTGTTTCAGAGGTCAATATCGATGAGCGTAATCGAGCAGCGATTAGCCTACCAGAGGAAGAGGGTTTATGGTTTGGATGGCGATAAGATCGGGGCCAGTATAGAGGCACTCTTTATTCAGAATAACCTGGAGGAGATAAGAGAATTCAGTCAGAAAGTGACAGAGGCTATAGAGGAAATTAAGAGGCAGATAAGGGGTAGGCAGGGAGATATCATCTTTTGCTCAGGGGATAGTATCCTCTTCTTGGGTGATTTTGATGAAGAATGGTGCGAACAGATTTTGCAACGCTTTGCTGAACTCACGGGTTGTACGGCCTCCATGGGCGTTGGAGAAAGCCTTCAAGATGCCTACCTAGGACTGAAGTTAGCCAAGGCCAGTGGGGGGGGGCTCTTGATGTACTATCACCGGTAAGAGTCATGTCGTTGGTAAGGAGCGAAGGTCATGCCTCGATCTTTGCTGCTTCTGGTAGGTTCAGCCAGACCAGGAGCCTATATTAATACATTAGCCTACGCTGTAGATCAGCTGGAGGTCGATCGCATTGTAATGGTGAATATTTTATATGCTCCCTTTAGTAACTCTAGTGATTTTGAGGAACTAGTCGATGAAAAATTGCGAGGTGCTTTGTTGGGATTAAGTAAGGGTGCATATCGATCAATGGCAATTCCTGCCGAATGGGTGGAATTGTATAAAGATTTGTATGTTAAATATAGTTATCGTCATACTGAGAGAATAAATTATCATTTTTTTTAAGAAAAGAGATCTCTAGATTAAGAGGTGCCTATGGTGCAGAAGCTCTTGTAGATATTACTTCTCTGCCTAAGCGCGTGGCGATCGATGTTCTCACCGCTTGCCTTGCTGAGGATCTGCCCCATGTTATGCTTTTCGAGTTGAAGAAACAAGGTGAGTACCTCTATCATGAGCTTGGGAGTAGTGATTACGAGTATATTCCTTTACCAGATTGGTCACCATTGCTCAGCAATATAGAAATCTTCTCAGCGCGTCGCAATCGTCAGAAATTTATATCTATTGCTATCACCATCTGCGTTTCGCTACTTATCATCATTCTTAGCCAGCTTGCCCTCCCTCAGTGGGGAGAGTGGTTAATAACTGCTCTGCTGGTCGGCTTAAATATCGTGGGGGCACTATTGCCTCTCGTCGAAGCCTTGGGAGGGCTCAACCTACGCCTTGCCTTCTGGCGCCGCCTCTAAGCTGCTGTTCTGCAGGACGGGAAGAGAAGCTGCCCGGACCTGCCTCACTAAGCCCCCTTTCCTGGACCCCATTTGCCTTTCTCATACAGCCGTTCAGAGAAGTGAAAGAATGTGAGACCTCGCGCGTTTACCTATTGAGTGGACTGGATTGCTCTCCTATCAAGCGCGGCGGCGCTCGCGAGTACCCGCAGGGCCCACTTCACTTGTCATAATGAGGGTTAATGCTGGCTTTAGCTTGAGCCTACAACAGCGACGAGAAAGGAGTACGGAATGTCATCGGATTCCATAGCTGCAGCTTTTACATCTACATTGCTCTTTTCCTGTATAATTGGGTTGGTCATTGCTGTTTTCGGCGTGCTGATTTTCTGGCAAATCTTTGCCAAAGCTGGCTATAGCGGCGCCTGGGCCCTGTTGATGCTGATCCCATTGGCCAATCTAATAGCGCTCTGTGTGCTGGCCTTCGGTCGCTGGCCTGTCCAGGACGAACTTGAGCGGCTGCGCGCCTATGTTGGCCAGTGGCAGGGGGGCGCCGTTCCCCCAGCCTCTGGACCCGGTTCCTTCTCTCAACCTGGCTTTCCTCCACGAGTCTGATCCTCACAGACAAGCCGCGGTAGGCCAGCCCGCTTATCGCCTGTCTGTTCTGCTTGATTAGTCGCCCTGCTACATGCATAGCTTTCTCCCAGCGGGGGCAGATAGCTGGCCTGCCCTCGCTCCTTCCTCTCCCTGCGCCGTACTCCCCCAAACTGATCCCCTTGCCTGCAGAGAAGGCTTGCGCTGCTCGCCCTCAAACGACGCTATAATAGAAAACGACTGTGTGCTCTCAGGCTCATCTCAGACAATTCTAAGGATTCATTCATTGGAAGCTGGCATACTGGGTCTGAGGAAGGAGGCAGAAGGGTGCGCTCGCTGGCAGCTTGTTGGGTTCTCCCTCTCTCCCTCTCTATGACTCAGTAGATCCTGGTAAGGCGTTGGCCTGGCTCGACTTGACCGTCAAGAGTAAGCGTCACTGGCCAAGGCGACTGACTCACCAGTAGCCCGGAGAGAGGCCTATGAAGGCGCATATCCTGGTTGTTGACGATGATCCACGCATCACCAACCTCCTGCGCAGAATTCTTGCCTACGAAGGATACAGTGTGGCCATTGCCTCTACTGGCGACGAGGCCCTGATGCGCAGTCTGGAGCATCCCCCTGATCTGATGATCCTTGACATCATGCTGCCCGGGATCGATGGGCTGGAAGTGGTCCGTCGCCTGCGTGCCGCCGGGGATACGATGCCTGTCTTGATGCTCACTGCGCGCGATGCCATCCCTGATCGCGTGAAGGGCTTCGAGATGGGGGCCGACGATTATCTGGTGAAGCCCTTTGCTCCCGAAGAGCTGCTGGCACGTGTCATGGCTCTCCTGCGCCGTAGCCAGGCCGAACGCAGCGAAGTGCTGCGCTATGCCGACCTGACCCTGGATACCGGCACACGCCTCGCCTATCGCGGGCAGCGTGAGATCGAGCTATCTCCGACCGAGTATGAGCTCCTGGCACTCTTTCTGCGCCGCCCCCGCCAGGTGCTCACGCGCGATCTGATCATGGAGCGGGTCTGGGGCCTCGACTTTGAAGGCTCATCCAATGTGCTAGAGGTCTATATCGGCTACCTGCGCTCGAAATTGGAAGCCGGCGGCGAGCCGCGGCTCATCCATACGGTGCGCGGCATCGGCTATGTACTCAAAGAGTAGGGGCCTGCAGGCAGCGGCTTTCTTCCGTTGGCTCAGGAGCAGGTCGATTCTCACAGGCTTCGGGGCAGAGGCCGCTTTAGCCAGGACCAGGACCTTGTGATTTGCCTGGGTTTGCCTGAGTCCTCTCGCTGCTTACGTTGATTGAATGACAAGGGAAATGGAAGAAGTGTATGGGTGAGATTGGTGCCACTCGGGCAGCTGCCCGCCTGCGGGCCATGCCACATACCTTGCGCCTACGCCTGGTCTTTTGGTATGGTCTGCTCCTGACGATCACACTGGTGGCCTTCGGCTCCCTCATTTTTCTCCTGGCGAGCAGTGCTCTCAATCAGAGTGTCGTCACAAATACGCGCGTTGTCGGTCATGCTGCCCTGCTGGATGTCGAGCGCCAACTGCAACCAACCCCACCCTATATGCCTCTTAATCCTGACTTTCATGATATTGATCTCTATCGCACACCGATTGTCATCGCGCTCCTTACCCCCAATGGCCAGGTCCTGTACGCCTCGAATGGCAGCCAGCTCAATATGCTGCCGCGCAATAGTGGGGCCTGGAATGCAGCTCTCCGCCGCCAGGAGGCCTGGTATACGACCGAAGTCAACGGCGACCGGCTGTATGTTGGCGTGCTTCCGGTCTGCCAGAGCAAGACAGCGAGTGGGTTGCCTTCTAATGTCAGCGCGACGGCAGCTCCCACCTGTCAGGGGCCGCTCGTTGGCCTGCTGCTTGTGGCCAAGTCGTTCAACGACGTCGACAATATTCTCCTACTGCTCAAGACGTTGCTGGTGGTGGCGAGTGCTGTCATTCTGATCGGGGCATTGGCTGGTGGCTGGTTCATTGTCAGCCATATACTCCGTCCACTGGAGGACGTCGTGGCGACGGCGCGCGCCATCAAGGAAGCCACGGCCCGCGGCACCCGCATTGGTGATCTAAGCCTGCGCGTTCCCCGTCCACGCCGCCACGACGAAATTGGCCTGGTGATCGATTCTTTCAATGCCATGCTCAGTGACCTGGAGCATGCCATTCGGGCCCAACGCCGCTTCATCGCTGATGCTTCACACGAGCTGCGCGCTCCCCTCACAACGATCCAGGGTAATCTGGCGTTCCTGCAGCGTCACATTGATGAGCTGCCACCCGAGGAGCGGCGGACCATGCTGTGCGATGCCCATAGCGAGACACTGCGCCTGGCCCGTCTCGTAGATGATCTCCTGCTCTTGGCGCGGGCCGATGCCAGCTTTGCCCATCAGAACGCAGAAGAGGAGGCGATTATCCCCGGCAGCAATGGCCGTCGCGCTCTGCCCCCTGTCGTTGAGCTGGATCGAGTCGTGCTGCACCTCATCCGCCAGTTGCGCCTCCGTCTTCAGGCTGAAGATTCCCCGCTCAAGCTAGAGATTGGCCATATTGAGCCTGTTCGTGTGCGTGGTGAAGAGGAGAAGCTGCGCCGTCTGATGTTGATCTTGCTTGATAACGCGCTGAAATATACTCCTGCTGAAAGTGAGCAGCAGCCAGGACGAGTGATAGTCTCCCTGGAGCGCCTTGGCCACGAGGCGCTTCTGCGCGTCAGCGATACGGGCATTGGCATTGATCCTGTTGATCTTCCTCATATCTTCGAGCGCTTTTATCGCGCTGACCGGGCTCGCCAGCGCCCGGGCACGGGCCTCGGCCTGGCCATTGCCCGCACGCTTGTCGAGCAGTTTGGCGGTCGCATTGGGGCCGAGAGCGTGCCCGGTGAGGGCAGCACCTTCAGCGTCTGGCTGCCCATTGCCTCCGCTGGTAGTCAGAGCAGCTCGATAACACTGAGCAGCTGAGACCGGGTGGAGGCGCTCTCTCTTGCGCCTCAAGGCTGTTGGCTGGATGAGTCCGCACCCTCTGCTGGGCGAGAGGCTGGCCGCTCGTCAGCAGATTGGGCCAGGTCCTCGGGATAAGTGAGATCAAAAAAGGGTGAAGGCTGCTCGGTACGAATATTGGGAGCATAGGGGCCGTGCCCTCCACGGCCCGAATGAGCATCATAGGCCCCGTGACCTTGTAGGAGTTCCACGGCCTTGCGGGCACTGGCAGGGGGCAGCCCGGCAACGCGCACGGTAACCAGGGCTCGCCCTGCCTGGAATTCTTGCGCATAGAAGCGGGCCTCTTCTCCGGGAATGCCAGCTTCCGTGAGATAGTTCAAATCCAGTTGGGGCCTGCGCATTTCCTGGGGATTGGCCAGGCCAACATAGTCGGCCCCAAAACCTTCCGCTCGTAAGCTTTCATAGGCGTGTCGGGCCTGGTCAACATCCTCGAAGACGCCTACAACGACCGCGCTCTCTGCCATGTCTGTTTTCATCCTCCCTTCAGGCTGCAGATAAGACCAAGAGCCACGCTTGCTTGCTCACTGTCTGGAAGCGGAGCCCGCAACGGTGACCTCCTCGATGTTGTCCGCTCAGTACTTGCCACTCTCACGAGGATTCCACGGGATAGAAGCCCTCCTGGTGACTCTACCATAGGGAGGCGGCAGCCTGGACAGGCCTTTGCCCTGCCGGCGCCGATAGCGGGAGAACAGGCGAGCGGAGCCAGGAGCTCCGCTTCCTCGTGTTCTTCAATGAAGGAAGAAGATCAGCTGACAGCGGAGAGATCTGCGCTCATATTTCTGTTCAGGTTCAGTGAGGTTCTAAAGAGGAGAAAATAGCGATGCAATTAACCGAGAAGGTGGCGCTGATCACGGGAGGCGACAGCGGCATCGGACGCGCCATTGCGCTGCGCTTTGCGAGCGAGGGGGCGCGCCTTGCCATCAGCTATGCTCACGCAGAGGAGAAAGCTGCGGAGGTAAAGCAGCGTATCGAGCAGGCCGGGGGAAAGGTTCTGGTCGTGCAGGCTGATGTCGCGCAGTATCGGCAGGCCCTGGCTCTTGTCGAAGAGACAGTTGAACACTATGGGCGTCTTGATATCCTGGTCAACAATGCTGGCATGGAGATCCACCACCCCTTTGTTGAAGTCACAGAAGAGGAGTTCGATCGTGTACTGGCGGTCGACCTGAAGGGAGCATTTTTCTGTGCCCAGGCGGCGGCCCGCCAGATGATCAGGCAAGGCACAGCGGGGCGCATCATCAACATTTCTTCGGTGCATGAGGATCTGCCCATGCCGCTCAACGTACCGTATTGTTGCGCCAAGGGAGGTCTGCGCATGCTGACGCGCACAATCTGTCTGGAGCTGGCTCCCCATCAAATCACGGTCAATAATATTGCCCCTGGGGCCATCGATACCCCGATCGACGCCGATGTCAAAGCTGACCCTCAGAAGTATCAGGCGCTGCTAGCGGAGATTCCTCTCCATCGCATGGGCCAGCCCGAGGAGGTAGCCGCCCTGGCTCTCTACCTGGCCTCGGACGCGGCAGCCTATGTTACTGGCGCTACCTTTGTCATTGACGGTGGCCTGATGCGCAATACTGGCTCACTCTAGTCCCGGCAAGAGGCCAGACCTACAGGTCTGGCCTCTTGCGCTGGTCTGGCTGCCTGACGTGCCCAGCCGTCAGAGTGATGTTCGCTCCCCCTCACTGCTTTCCTGGTCGGGGGTGGCCAGATGTTCCTCACGCAAGCGCAAGGCGCGCAGCCGCGACCCGAAGGGGAGAAGCAGACGGATGCGCAGGACGCGCTCCCGCTGTCGCTCCTCGATCAGTGTGCGTACCCGCGCCTGCAACAGATCACCGATCGAAACCAGACCAACGAGACGGCCACTCGCGCGCTCGACTACCGGCAGGCGTGTCAGGCCAGTGGCGGCCATGCGATAGGCCACTGGACGCAACGGCTCATCGGGGTGGCAGATGACCGGCTGACGTCGAATGGCCTGAGCCAACAAGCGCCCATCCTGTTGTTCCGACTGCTCCTCGCGAGCGAGCAGTTCCAAATCGCGCCGCGTCAGCACCCCGACGAGGCGTTCTTGCTCGTCGATCAAAGGATAGAGGCGCTGGCCATGCTGATGGGAGGCATGTCTCAGCGATTGTAGCAGCTCCTGCTGGGGCAGCGAAGCTGGCAGCGCCACCACGCTCGTGCGCATCACTTCGCGGATAAAGATGATTTCCAAAGGATCGATGGAGTACTCGCGCGTCAGGTGGTAGCCGCGGCGACTGACCTTCTCCGTCAGGATGGAGCGTCGCATCACCAGGACCGTAAAGGCGTGGGCTGTAGTCACTGCGATCAGCAGCGGGAGCAAGGCGTTCACATCGTGGGTTAGCTCCAGCATGAAGATGATCCCGGTAAAAGGCGAGCGCATCGTCCCGCCGAGGATGGCCCCCATGCTCACAAGGGACCAGAAGCCCGGTCCCTCAGCGGGCAGCAAGGGCGTCAGCAGCCCTCCAAGGGCACCACCCATCAGGAGGAGAGGAGCCAGCACGCCGCCGGAGGTGCCCGAGCCGAGCGAGAGCGCCCAGATCGCTGACTTGACCAGCAGAATACCCAGGATGATGGTCAAAGGGACGGTGCCCTGGAGAAGGGCACTGATCGTGTCGTAGCCTACACCTAAAGCCTGGGGAAAGATCAGTCCGCCCAGGCCGATGGCCAGGCCGCCGATGGCTGGCCACCACATCCAGTGGATGGGCAACTTGCGAAAGGCATCTTCTGAAGCATAGACCGCTACCGTTAACAGGGCCGAGAGCGCCCCGGCCAGCAGCCCAACTACAAGGCAGCAGAGCATGGCCTGGGGACCAATGAAGGCCGGATGGGGCGGCGTTGGAAAGAGCGGCCCCAGACCGATCAGATAGCGCCGCAAGACCGCAGCTGTGGCGCTGGCCAGGGCCACAGGAATCAGGCTGCGTGGCTTCCATTCGAAAAGGAGCAGTTCCACGGCAAGCAGGACCGCTGCCACTGGTGAGGCGAAGGTGGCCGACATCCCTGCCGCTGCTCCCGCGACAAGCAGCGTCTTGCGTTCGGCGCTGCTCAGGTGGAAGAGTTGAGCGATCATCGAGCCGAACGCTCCTCCGGTCATAATAATGGGTCCCTCTGCACCAAAAGGGCCGCCGGAGCCGATCGAGATGGCTGAAGAGAGCGGCTTGAGAAAGGCGATACGCGGCTGCACACGGCTCCCGTTAATAAGAATCGCCTCAATAGCTTCAGGGATACCGTGGCCACGAATGCGCTCAGAACCGTAGCGCGCCATGAGACCGATGATCAGGGCGCCAATGACCGGCACCAGCACCTCGAAAAGGCCAAGGCGGTTGCCCGCCGGCGAGGTCAGGGAGGTGTCGAAGCGCTGGTAGAAGAAGAGATTGGTAAATAAACCGATGAGCCGTAGTAAGACGAGAGCGACAATCGCCCCCAGGGCACCAATGGCAATGGCCAGGAGCGTGATGGGAATCACACGCGGTGTTGTGGTAAAGTCGCCCAGGCGCCCACTGCCGTCTTCTTCCGGGTCCTCGCCCTTCAAGGTCTGAAGCAAAGTCTGCCAGCGACCCGCTCGCCGCTCCCCCAGCTGACGCCCTACCCCAGCCCCAGTGGAGAGCTGTCCCGTCAAATCCCCTACAAGGTCACGCTCAATCATCGTTGTTCATCCTCTTGAGCCACGTGGCCCTCTTGATTCGCAGGCTGGTGACGAGGCTCACGCTCCTGTGGCACACCAGCCAGGACGCTGTCCGTAAGAATGGCCTGCAGCGCAGCGACCAGCGCCGGCCCAACGATCTGCAGCTCGGCCCGGTGATAGGCGGCCAGCGTCCGCAGCACCTCTTCGCCGCGAGGGGTGAGCGAGAGTATGACCTGACGCTGATCGAGGGCATCGCGTTGTTTCTGCACCAGGCCGCGCTCCGCCAGACGGTTGATCAGCTCAACGGCGCTGTGATGCTGGATCTGCAGCCGCTCGGCGAGCTCGGTGATGGTGGCCTTGCGTCCTTCGGGCAGCCCCTTGAGGGCTAGGAGCAGCTGATAGTGTTGTGGCTCCAGGCCGGCTTCACGCGCCACCTGCTCGCTGAAGCGCAGGAAGCGCCGGATCTGATAGCGGAATTCGGCCAGAGCCTGATAGTCGATGGGCGGGTCCTGGTTGGCTGACATGAGCGCTCTCATTCTCGGTTGAACTATATCGTGTTACGATAGAATTTTACGGCGCGCGAGACGCTCTTGTCAAGGCCACAGCGCTTTGGCTTTTCATGTAGCCTTTAACATGAAATCTGTCGCATCTGTATTTGACTTTTTGATATCTTTCATATTGTTCAGATCATTATAATCTACTTATGAGTAAAGGACCGTAATATCTTCATATAGTTGAAAAATATTTTTGCTCTGAAAGGAGGAAGCAACATGCGTGCTCTCAAGTCGAGAGCTACCGCCTGGACTGGGGCCGTGGGGGGGCTAGTGCTGCTCCTCATGCTGGCGGCCTGCGGGGCTGCGACCCCTTCCAGCGGTGCGGCGCCGAACAGGACTGCGGTAACGACCACCTTCGCCAGCGTTGTCTTCAGGCACATGCCGACGGGGACGGCGCAGCTGATCTGGACGCCGCAGGACCACAGTCTGACCGTCAAAGTCACTATGCAGGGCTTAGTGCCAGGAACCAGCCACCCGGCACACATCCACAAAGGAAGCTGTCAGCATGCGGGGCCGGTTGTCTATCCTCTGCCGATGCTGCGTGCTGACGAGCATGGGCAGGCCAGCATTACAGCGGTCTTTAGAGGTGAGACCCAGGGTATTCCTGCCACGGGCTGGTACATCAACGTCCACAACGGACCAACTGCGATCACCGCGGCCCAGATTCAATCGATCTCCTGTGGAGACATCAGCAATCCGGCAAGCTCTTCGCCCAAGAGCCGGCAGCAGGTCAACGTGACTCTGGGTGAAGATGTTGCGCCGAACCAGGCTATCAAGGGGCAGGCTCAGCTGCGCCTGGAGGGGCATACGCTCGCTGTGCACGTCACAGTCAGTGGGCTGGTCCCTGACTCAACCCACGATTTCCAGCTCCATGCCGGCAGCTGCAGCAACATGGGCCAGTTACTCTACAATCTCCAACCCCTGAAGGCCAATGCGCGAGGCGAGGCCGACGCCAGCCTGACAGTCAATGGGATCAAGACCATTCCTTCCAATGGCTGGTATCTGGTGCTCTATCAGACCAGCGGCACCTCAGTGGAGGCCAATAGCGATATCATCGCCTGCGGCGATGTGCTTCCCGCTATCTAAGCCCACTGCTTCCTGAGATGCGCGCCGAGAGAGCAGGCGGCGGACAGAGCCAGTCAGGACCTGGGCGACGGCAACCAGCTCTGTCGCTGGCTGGCTCTCTCGCGCTGCAAGCTGGAAGCCCCTCTGTCAGCCTGCTGTTGCCTGAGCTGGAGCTATCCTGGTCTGCTGGCCCGCCTTGAAGCAACCGCTGGCAATGAGCCAGGAGGCCAGGCAGCCCAACAGGAGGATGAACAGTATGCCATTGTAAGCGACTACGAAGAAGCGCGAATTGCCAGCGAAGAGCATGAGACTGAGGCTGAAGCCGATAGTGTTGGCCGCGGCGTGCACCAGGCTGCTGGCCCAGATGCTGCCGCTGCTGAGGCGCAGCCAGCCAAAGATGATCGACAGGACGATTGTGAAAAGGATGAACAGCAGCGACCCCCATCAGGGATTGGGATAGCCCTCGTAGCCTGCGAAAATCAGGGGCAGGTGCCAGCAACCCCAGATCACGCCCGTGACGATCGCCGCCAGCAGCGGGCGCCCCACGAAAAGACGCTGCTGCAGGTAGCTGCGCCAGCCAAATTCTTCCCCCCAGAGGATCGGCGTAACCAATGCGGCGAAGATGAGCAGTTGCAGAAGCAGGACGGGCCAAAGCGCCGGAGGCAGAGGCCCGCTGTGAACCGTGGGAGCATAGATCTTCATGATAGCGCTCTCTCCTTTCTTTGTCTCCCCTATCAGTCTGGGGTTGCCTCTTTGTGCTATTTGTTATATAATTACTATAACAAATAGTCAAGGCGAGCTGGCGATGTTGATCTTCATCGAACCGGAGAGCGAGAAGCCGATCTATCAGCAGATTCGCGATCAGATCGTTGAGGGGATTGCGCGTGGCGAGTTGCCGCCGGGGACGGGGCTGCCGTCGATCCGGCAATTGGCTGCCGATTTCGGCATCAACCTGCACACTGTCAACAAAGCCTACGAGCTGCTAGAGCGCGAGGGCTTCCTCCAGGTGCGGCGCAAGACGGGGGCAGTGGTACAGCCAAGCGGTCGCCTGGCCGAGGGCTGGGAGACGCGCCTGCGTACGCTGCTGGCAGAGGCGCTGGCCCAGGGGGTGCCTGCGGAAGAGGTTGTAAGGCGTTGCCAGCGTGTGCTGGCTGCTTTGACTGAGCGCGAATGACCCGGCAGGTCGTTCGCTCAGCAGGAAGGAGAAAGAGGGGAAAAGTCACACTAGCCATGAATGCTCTCTACGCTTGTATCAATGCTCTTATGCTCATCTGGATGCTTATCATCTTCTGGCTCTGGCCGGGCCTGACCCCGCCTACCTTACCCTTCGGTGTACGTGTCCCGCCGACCCATGTGAACGAGCCGGTGATCGGGCAGCTCCGGCGTCTCTATCGTCTGATGTTGCTGCTGACAGGGCTGGTTGGCCTGCTGGTCTTGCTACTGGGAGCCTTGTTCTTGCCTCTGCGGTGGCAGATCGGCATGATGCCGCTGATAGTGCTAGGGGCAGCAGTCATGGCGAGTGCCCTCTATGCTTTCGTGCATGGCAGACTCCGGAGCGCGAAAGAGCGAGAAGGCTGGTATAGCGGCCTGCGCCAGGCGGTCGCGGTTGAGGTTGGGGTGCCCGAACAACGTGTGCGGCCCTCTCCCTTCTGGCTGGGACTGGATCTACTACTGCTGGTGGCGCTCTGGGTGCTGACGATCATCCGTTATCCGGTCCTGCCGGAGCGTATTCCCCTCCATTTTGGTCCTGACGGGCAAATCGATCGCTGGGGTGGAAAAGAGGAACTGCTCTGGTTCTCCCTGCTCGCCCTGGCGCTCAATATTCTGCTCCTCAGCCTGGCGCTCGCGCTGCCTTTGGGCAGACGGCAGCTTGATCCGGCGGACCCAGAGCAGGCGCGCCGTGATCAGCAGCGCAGGCAGCAGGCGCTGAGCAATATGCTGGCTGGTGTGCCGGCGATCGTGAACCTGAGCTTCTTTCTGATCCTTTTGCTGCTCACGCAAGTCATTCCTCCGACGGATCTTGGTGTGTTGCTCGTGGTCATCCTGTTGATTTTGCCCCTTGGACTGGGGAGCCTGATGGTCTTCTATCTGACCAGGGCCAGGCCTGCGCGGGCCTACGCGATGCACACGAACTATGTGGCGCGCGACGATGATCGCTACTGGAAAGCGGGCCTCTTCTACTTCAACCACGATGATCCTGCTCTGTTTGTCGAAAGGCGCTTCGGAGTAGGCTGGACCGTCAATCTAGGCCATCCGCTTGGGGTTGTGTTGCTGCTTGCCCTCCTGCTGGTAGTGGTCGCTGTTTTGTTGATGGTTCTGCTGCTTGGGCCGCGCTGATGGGGCCTGGGAAAGGACTGGGAGAGGCCGTATGCTACAATCAGGAAGGGGAGAGCGGCCTCGCGGTCGCCGCCCCTGGTTTCCCAGTCTTTCTTGCGTCAGGAGCAGAAGCATGAGCGCGAGCGCAAGACGGCGCAAATTCTGGGGCTGGGGCTATGAGGGAGACGTCCTCAGCGAGGAGGAACTCAACTGGTTAGAAGGAACGTGGGCGGCCTTCTTTGGCGTGGATCACTTTGAGGTCACGCCTCCGCCGACGGTCGAAGAGATTGAGCTGTATCCTCCGCGTCTGAGTGTGCCCTCTCAGCTCGCGGCCATCTGTACCACGGAGCCTTATGAACGACTGCGCCATGCCTATGGCGCTTCTTTCCCCGACTCAGCGCGGGCCTTTGCGCGCGACTTCTCTCATCCACCCGACGTCGTGGCCTATCCTCGCGATGTTCAAGAGATCGTAGCCCTGCTCGACTGGTGCTACGACCATGATATTATTGTGGTCCCCTTTGGTGGGGGCACGAGCGTGGTGGGTGGCGTTGAACCCCCGTCGGGGGCGGAGCGGGTGCTGACCATTGATCTGACGCGCATGCGGCGCGTGCTGGAGATCGACGAGCAGTCACAGGTGGCGCTGATCGAGGCCGGGGCTGCCGGCCCGGTACTGGAGGAGCAGTTGCGGCCCACTGGCTGGACGTTGCGTTTCTTTCCTCAGTCTTTTGAATTTTCGACCCTGGGGGGCTGGATCGCCACCCGCGCTGGCGGCCACTTTGCGACGCTGGCGACGCACATTGACGATCTGGTTGAGAGCGTCGAGCTGGTCACGCCGCGCGGCCTGGTGCTCACGCCGCGTTTCCCGGCGTCGGGGGCCGGACCTGATCCGTTGCGGCTCTGGCTTGGCTCCGAGGGCATCTTTGGCCTGATCACGCGGGCCTGGGTACGCATTGGACGTCGCCCGCGCTTCCGCGCCTCGGCCAGTGTGCGCTTCGAAGATTTCGCCAGGGCCAGCGAGGCGGTGCGCGCTATTGCTCAGGCTGGCCTCTATCCTGCCAATTGCCGTCTCCTTGATCCGCTGGAGAGCCTGGGCAGTGGGCTGGGCAATGGGACGCAGGCGTTTTTGATTCTGACCTTTGAGTCGGCAGACCATGCGCTTGATCCCTGGCTGCGGCGTGCACTCGAATTGTGCGCTGATTATGGCGGGGTCGTGGAGTCGCAAGCGAGCGAAAGCGGTGAGGGAGAGGGCCATCGCCAGGGAGCTGCGGGGCGCTGGCGCCAGCGTTTCTTGCGCATGCCCTGGTATCGTGAGGCTTTGACGGCGCGCGGTATCATCTCTGACACCTTCGAGACGGCTGTGACCTGGGAGCGCTTTTCACACCTGTACGAACAGGTGCGGCTCGCGACGGCCCAGGCCATACACGAGGTCACGGGCAAGGCTGGCTGGGTCAGTTGCCGTCTGACGCATGTTTATCCTGATGGGGCGGCAGCCTATTTTACCTTCTGCGCGCTCGGCAGAAAGACATCCCTCGTGGAACAGTTCTGGGAGATCAAGCGTGTGGCTCTAAGTGCTGTGACGGAACAGGGCGGCACGATTACCCACCATCATGCCGTTGGGCGCGATCATCGCCCCTGGTACGATCGTGAGCGACCTGCCCTCTTTGCTGAGGTGCTGCGTGCTGCTAAGGAGACGCTTGACCCTCGCTGGCTGCTCAATCCAGGTGTGCTGCTTGACCCGCCTGTCAGCCTGGGCGTGATATAGTAATAGTGCAGCGGACGCGAAGCCTTGGTACAGCGTCGACGCGCCTGATCAGCCCCTGCTCGCAGCTATTGGACGAGCAAAGCAAGCAAAGACGCTCCAGAGGCCAGTGCAGAGAGAGTGAATCAGGGGCGAGAAAGAAGAAAGGTGCGGTAAACGAGAAGCGGCTGGCTCAGCGTCCTGAATTCAAAAGCGAAGACAAGGGAGTATCAACGTGGAACTCAGCGGCAAAAGTGTCATGGTGACAGGAGGCGCCTCCGGCCTGGGGGCGGCCTGTGTGCGACTCTTCAGTCAAAGCGGCGCGCGTGTGCTCATTGCTGACATCAACAGTGAAGGTGGTCAAAAGCTGGCCCAGGAGATCGGACCTGCGGCGCGCTTTGTGCCAACGAATGTTGTTGAGGAAGCCTCGGTTCTGGCGGCACTCAAGGAGGCCCAAGAAGCCTTTGGCGGTCTGCATATCCTTGTAAACTGTGCCGGCATTGGTCTGGCTGAGCGCACCCTTGGCAAGCAGGGGCCTCACAGTCTTGAAACCTTCACGCGTGTCATTCAGGTCAATCTGATCGGCACCTTCAACGCTCTGCGTCTGGCGGCGCAGGTCATGAGTAATAATGAGCCGAACGCGGAGGGAGAGCGTGGAGTCATTATCAATACGGCCTCGGTGGCAGCTTTCGACGGCCAGATTGGCCAGGCTGCTTATTCAGCCTCTAAGGGTGGCATTGCCGGCATGACACTTCCTGTGGCCCGCGATCTGGCGCGCAGCGGTATTCGCGTCGTCACCATTGCTCCTGGCATCTTTGACACGCCGCTGATGGCGGCTCTTCCCGAACCGGCGCGCGTCTCTCTGCTGCAACAGGCGCCCTTCCCGCCACGGCTGGGTAGACCGGAGGAATATGCTTTATTGGCGCGCCATATTGTTGAGAATCCGATGCTCAACGGTGAAGTCATCCGCCTGGATGGAGCGATTCGTCTGCCCTACCTGATCCGTTGAAGTTGTGAGTTGTGAGCTATAAAGCAGGGGCCGCCTGGGAAAGTGCTGAGGGCACTTGAGCTGAGCGGCCCCTTGCTGTCTTTTCTCTGAGGAGAGGAGCCTGGTGGTCTGATCCGCAAGGGTGACCGCTGCAGCGGCGAAGAAAGCAGGAACGTGAGCTGATCGTTGCTGCGTTTCCTGCCCGTACCAATGACGGGATCGATAGAATTCTTTTTAAAGATAATCTTGAAATAGGTAGATAACGAAAAACATCGAAGAAAGAAGTAGAAGATATAATCCACCTCTTTTATCTCTTATCGCATCTCCTCAACAGGTCTAGCAATTGCCCCCCAGCCCTGCTTCCTACCTAAGCCGTGTGGCTTAAGCGAAATAGGTGCAGCGATCCTCTAACGCTCTGGCTTTCAGGGCGCATCGCTGCTCTCAGGCAGCCCCTTCTGATCTGCCGACGTCCTCTGGAGGTTCGTCAGTAGAGGCACTGAGTCCCTCGGGTGGAGCGACCAGCGGTAGCGCAAACCAGAAAGTCGAGCCTGCCCCTTCGCGGCTCTCAACGCCCACCTCGCCGCCCTGCTGCTGAATGAGGCGTCGGCTGATATAAAGGCCGAGTCCCAGGCTGGCCCCGGCGTTCTGGTAGGGTCGAATACCGGGCACCTGATAGAAGCGCTCCCAGATATGCTCGCGGGCCTCATCAGGCAAGCCAGGTCCGGCATCGCACACCCAACAGCGTGCCACAATATCGTTGCGCTCCACACCCACCTCAATCGGTTCCTCGGGAGGCGAGTACTTTAGTGCATTAGTGAGATAATTATGGACAACCTGCTCAATGCGATCACGATCGACATAAACGAAGAGAGGCTCCTTCTCTGGTAATTTGAGACTGATCACACGCTGTGGGAAAGCCAGCTGCAGATCCTGCACCGTCTCGCGCACGATCTCCACCAGGTCCCAATGAGCCAGGCGCAGCTCCAGCCGCTCGTCCTGGTTACGCGACATTTCCAGTAGGTCATTAATCAAGCGGTTCTGGCGGCGTAGATGTTGCTCGCCCCGCTCTAGCAGTCCCTGAGCCTGTTCAAAAAGCTGCAGTCGAGTCTCTTCATCCAGATTAGCCGCGCTTGCCAGACGCTGCAGCAAGCGGCGTGCAAGCTGGATATTACCCAGCAGAGCCGTCAGCGGTGTCTTTAACTCATGAGTTGCCAGGCTCAAGAAAGCATCCCGCTGGCGCTCCAGAGCTGTTTGCTTGCTAATGTCAAGCATAGTACCGATATAGCCGGCGAACGAGAGACTGGCATCGCTGTAAGGGGCGGTACGGACCAGCATATCGTGATACTCGCCATCGGCACCCAACAAGCGAAACTGGGTCTCGTAAGGCTGCTGAGCTGTCAAAGCCATCTGCCAGTGTTCCAGGACGCGCCGGCGATCAGAGGGATGAAGCGCAGCGGTCCACTGCCAGCCCTGACACTGCTCGAATGACCGCCCAGTAAACTGCTGCCAGGTCGAATTGAAATAGACAGCGGCTCCCGTTGTATCGGTTTGCCAAATAATGATAGGGGCATGCTCAGCCAGGCTGCGGAAGCGCTCCTCACTGGCCTTAAGCGCTGCCTCAGCCTGCTTGCGCTCCGTGATATCGCGCGAAATTGCCAGCAAGCAAGAAATGCGCCCTTCGTGGTCAAGGAAAGGGGTAATTGTCACCTGCCACCAGCGTGGAGTGCCCTTCATAGTAGGACAGAAGCCTTCAAAGTGTCCCACCCGTCCAGAGCGGGCCTCTGCCAGGGCCTGCTCGGCCAGGCGGCGACCCTCGCCTGACCAGAAAGTCACCCACTCGCTATTGAGGCAGCTGGCCACATCCTCGATCTCCAAAGCCCGTATACCACCGCGGTTGAGCCAGAGCAAGTGGCCCTCGTGGTCGAGCAACTTGATACAGTCGGGGCTATTATCAATAACCTCGCGAGTATGGTTCTCCTGAAGCAGTTGCTCGATAGAAGGTCCCCTGGCGGGAGGACCCTCCTCCGGAAAGGTTCCAGTCATTGCGGCTACTCCTCTTTTCCTGATCGATCTGAATCCGAGTCACAACGTTCTTAATTATGCCACTATTTGCGCTCTTTGGGGATTCTCTCTAGCTTGCTGCTCCTCACTATCTCACCGCTCGTGCTCATCCACAGTGCCTGGCGGAGGTGGGGTCTCAGCAGATGAGGGAGAAGGAGGAGCAGAAGGTGGTCCCGGTTCCCCTTCCGGGGGGCCGTCGACCTCAGCGGTGCCAGGCATTGGGCCAGCCGGCCCGCCTAGAATAATCTGGCGCAGGAAGACCGTATTAGGGACCGAGAGCAAGCGTGTCTGACCCGCTTCGTCGCTCACCTCCAGGGTCGTATACATGCCCGAAGTAGCCTGAAAGCGTCCCCGGTATCTGCCGAAGCGCAGCTCCTGCGCGGGAGAGAAATGGCGGCGAATATAGTAGCCGGCAATAATATTGCGTGCCGCCTCCTGTGAGCCAAAGCCAAAGCTCAAAGCGATAGCCAGGCCCAGAGCTGCCAGCAGAATCGTAAAGCTCGTCGTCAGCACCGTCGTATCGATGCCGAGCAGCGAAATAGCGATGATCACCAGGAATGCCAGTAGAACGTACTCCACCAACGAAGCCAGGAGGCGGCTGTAGCCAATATTGACACTGCGAGCCAGGGCCGCCACGGTTGCAGCCAGAAAGCGCGCTCCCAGGCCGCCAAGCAACACCAACAAGGCAGCGCTGATGGCGCGCGGTACAAAATGCAGAATAGCATCCAAAAAATCAACTAAGCTGATGAATTCAAGCAAGCGAGCAGCTGATGTAAAGAAGCTCAGCAGCAGGAAGAAGAAAACCGCATTCGCCAGGAAGCGCGGCACCGAAGGCGAAAGGCCCAGTCGGCGTAAAAAAGCGGCAAAGCCGAGGCGCTCACCGAGCTGCTGCACTCCCAGATGATCCAGGAAGAAGCGCAGTCCCCAGCGCACCAGCAGGCTAATCACATAGCCGATGGCCAGCAGTAACAGGCTATTAATCAAGCGAGGGACGAATGAAGCAATCTCCAGCAGCGTCTTGCTCAGGCTATCGATGACCGGTTGGATACTCATTGCCTCTCTTCTTCTTCTTCTTCTTTCCAGGTTGACGCAGACCAGGGTGCTCAATCACAGAGGCCATCTTTGCTGAACCGGGCACCTGCGGCTCTCTGTCCGGCTGTCCTGTCTGGCTCGGCTCAGCGCCAGGTAGGGGTGAACCAAAGCGACCGGCCTGCAGACGGACAGAGAGCGCATCGCAGAGTGCTGGTGGCTGGCTTATGAAGGTCCTGGCTCGACCTGCACAGAGGCAGCTCCCTCGTTACTCTCCCAATCTGGGACCAGAAAGGCGCCGAGCATGTGCAGCAACTCTCTGAGCCAGGTGGTCAGGGCCAGGGCCGAGAGGTCGAGCAGCTCCAGGCTGCAGCGCTCTTGATGGAGACGAGACAGGACCCGTCGCTCCAGGTTGGCAGACAGAGGGGCCGCCCCTTCACGCTGCCGCAGGACCTGAAAAAAGACATGGACCTGGCGCGCGATCTCGAATTCGCGGCGACAATCTGGACAAACAGCCAGCGCTGCCCGGGCCTCAGCTTGCTGGGCTGGGGACAAGCGGCCATCGACCAACTCTGGAAGAAGGGATCGCAGTTCGTCACAATTCATGGCTGCTCCTCTCCTCTCTTCCGCTGCTGCTGAGCCTGCTGCGGAGGACGTCGTTGCCCTGAGCGCTCTGGCCGAGGGCGGGAGCGTACCACCCGCGCATACTGCCCACAGAGCTTGAGAAAGAGACGCTGGAAGGCCAGCCTGGCCCGATGCAGACGCATTTTGATGGCGCCCAGGCTCACCTCGAGCACGCGCGCTATATCGTCGTAGCTCAGCTCTTCCAGCTCTCGCATCACAAGGATCTGAGCTTGCTCTCGCTCCAACGTACAGAGAACGGTATTAATACAATCTCTCAGCTCATTTCGCAGGAGCTGCTCCTCGGGATGAGCCAGGGCGACCGTTGCTGCTGGCGACGGCTGCAGCGGCTCTGGAACCTGCTCAATGGGAGAGGCCCAGGGATGGCGCCGGCGGCGCTCCAGCGAGTCCAGTGCGGCGTTGGTTGCCATACGATACAGCCACGTTGAAAACTGGGCGGGATGCTTAAGCTGGGGTAAGGAGTAGTACGCTTTGAGCAAGACATCCTGCGTGATATCCTCCGCTTCTTCGCGGTTGGCGACGATCCGATAGACCAGGGTATAGATGCGCTGGGTATAGCGCCGAACCAGTTCCTCGAAACTGCGCGTGATCTCAGGCAGCTCGCGCTGGCAGCGCATCACCAGAGCGGCATCGCTAAGCATGCTCTCGTCCAAGGACGTATTCCACCTGCAAAAGAGCAGGCATGGCCGCCCACACCAGAGAGGACTGTCGGCTTGGCTGGCTCATCGTTCCCTTCTTCCAGGCGGAACAAGCAGCCAGCACACGTGGGTTGAGCTTGCCTGACCTTCCTGGCTCCGCTCTCCTAAGCTGAGCGCCAGCCAGGCGAGGGGCGAGGCAATGGAACGAAAAGCAGAAGCAGTGCAGTTCCTGGCGGCCATGCCAGGGCAGAGTCGACAACGGGGCGAGAGAGCAGCCGAATGGCCGATCGCTGGCAAATGATCGGCCCGGCTTAGCTCAGATCAGATCGCGCCGGCGTCCCTGCAAATCTTCCCAAAGGGTCACCACATTAATACGGCCCTCGACAATGCCGCCAACCAGCCAGCCCAGAAAGGCCAGCACGGCAACCAGGAGCGTGGCCCCAAAGCCAAAGGCTACCCAGACTACCCCGAGAGCAAAGCCTAGCACCAGGCCCAAGGTGCGAGCAGTCATCTTCTCACGTCCTCCTTTCATCTCAGTGCATTGCGCAATGCCTCGCTCACCTGCAAGTGACCAGCCACGGCAGCGCAGCCAGCCAATCTGGTCGAGCGGAGCATTGTCCTTCCTTCCCTAGCGGACTCGCCTACCACGTCCTGGAGAGGCGACCTGCGTCGCAATCTCTACCCGCGCCACTGGCAGGCCAAGGTGATGCTGAAGAGTCTGCTGTAGCTTCTCCTGAAGCGTTTTGCCCACCTCTGGGGCTGCCGCATCTGGAGAAATCGCTGCTTGAACGCGCACGCGCAGGCCCTGTTGCTCCTGGCGCACAGCGCCACGAGTTTCCAGGATGCCTGGCACCGTCCCGGCAACATAACGCACCAGCTCATTGACGCTACTGCGTGTCACAGCAACCATGCCGCGGCTATCGTGCTGGATGACGAATTGTGCTGGTGGGCGCTTACCCGGCAGTAGCTCCACGATGAGCAGGATCAGACCGACCAGTGCCAGACCTATTCCCACGAAGGTCGCGGTAGTAGCATCGGCCTGGTTAAGATGGCTCAAGAACTCCCACTGCCGCTGTAAGAAGCCACCAGGGCTAACCTGAGCTGCGGTGACCAGCCCCGCTTCCAGCAAGATGAGTACAATCCCTGCCGCCAAAGCCACCAGGCTCAAAAGCAAGATCAACAGGCGATTGAATATATTTCTCATAGCACTTCCTCAAGTAAGCAGACAAGCAAGAAAGCAGAGAGGAACGGCGTTCCCACTCGTCGGCTTGCAGGAAGCGAGAGAGTGGGAGCGCACATTACACAGACAGCCCTTAGCGCACATCGTCGAAGAAGACATGAATCATTCGTGCAGGCTGTTGTCCGGCCTGCGCAAGCGCGCGCTTGACCGCAGTGCGGATCTGCTCGCTCAACTCCAACAGAGAGAGCGCATGGCTCCCGCTGCTGCTGCCGCCGCTGCTAGCGCTGGACGGATGTGGACGCCACTGAGGCTGAGAGCCAGCGCTCCCCCCAGCGCCGGCAGGGCCACCACTCTGAGTGGAGTAGTGGCCATCGCGCTGCACTGGGAAACTGCGTAGAGCCTGCTCGGCCAACACCACCCGGACCTCAACCTCCAGCGAGTCGGGCGTGGGGCGTTGCAAAACAACCCCACGCACAAACTCGCCAGGACCATAGGTACCTTCACGGGCGAAGCGACCCGCGCTTAGCTCTAGCACCGCTGGAATTTGACAAACTGCCTCTGCCACTGCCCGTGCCAGCGAGAGATCGTCAACGCTCTTCTGGGCCGCTTGCTGCTCAGTCATACCCCTGGCCATCCTCTCTGCTATTGTACACGCGCCTGGCTCGGACGCGCCTGCTCTTCAGGGAAGTAGAGATCGGTCACCGCGATATTCACTTCTTTGACCGTAAGACCGGTCATGGCCCCTACCCGATTGATGATATTCTGGCGCACTGCCGCCGCCACCTGAGGAATGCTCACACCGTAGTCGACCACCATATTCAGATCGATGGCCGCCTCCTGCTGCCCAACCTCGACATTGACGCCGAGCGAGCGCGTATCTCCACCGGTGACGCGGCTGGCCAGACCGGCAATGGCGGCCCCTGCTCCGGCGGGCACAAGCTCGTGTACCCCCTCAATCTCGCGGGCAGCAATGCCTGCGATCTTGGCTACGACGTTATCGGCAATAGAGGTCTTCCCCTGCGGAGTCACTGCCTCCAGGCCCCGCCCCGTCGTCGCCGGGGCCACGCCGCGAATCGGACTCTGCTGTGTCGCCGTTGCTGTTGCGGTCGTCTGTTCATTAGGACGATCTGCCATCTCTATAACCTCCTTTAATCGTAGAAAAAGTCGCTGTCTGTTTTCTTCCTGAAACTTCTGGTTCCTGTTGTGCTCTTCCAGGTTGCTCGAGTCCTGAGCAAAAGGAAGCTGGCTAACGAAAAGAGCCTCTCAGGCTGCTCTCATCTTTATGATAGAGAGGATGCGAATGTCTACTGCCGAAAGAGAGAGACGGCAGAACTTTCAAAAAGTCACGCCTCCCCTCTCTCTGTTGTCGGTCTACAGGAGCCAGCTCCCCGCCGCAAGAGGGACTCCAGAAACAAACACGGCCTGTCCCGGTTCTGCGTTTCTGCCGCGAGCAAAAGAGCAGACGCCAGGAGAAACTGATGACGGTTGAGGTGAACAAGGCTCAGACAATTTTCCAATCAAATTCTCATAAAGAGCTGCTATGCTGAGAAGGGCAGATTCCGGGAACGCGCCGTTGACCTCTTCCTCTGCTCTTTCAGGCAGACAGCCTGCTTCTCCTGTTCTATGGCCTGGGCGATCCTGGGCGACAGGCAGCAGTATCGGATGGGTCGGAAGGGGCGGGGCTATGGGCTGGGAGGGAAGGAGAGAAGGAAAGAGAGCGAGGTCAGGGAAGCGTCCATCCTGTGAGGTGGGGCCCTGCCCTCGTGCACTGACGAGCGCGAGCATTCGGGGGACGAAGGCATGCATATTCTTGTCATTGAAGATGAGAAGCGTCTGGCCTATCTCTTGCGCCGTGTGCTGCAGGAAGAGCGACACACGGTAGATCTGGCTCATGATGGTCAGAGCGGTCTTGATCTGGCACTTTCCGACACCTACGACGTCGTCATTCTTGATCTGATGCTGCCGGGCATCGATGGGTTGGAGATCTGTCGACAAATGCGGGCCGAGCACGTTACCACGCCAGTGCTGATGCTCACGGCGCGCGGTGCCATTGAGGATCGGGTGACCGGCCTGAATGTGGGAGCCGACGACTATCTGACTAAACCATTCGCGATGGCCGAGCTGCTGGCCCGCATCAACGCCCTACTGCGGCGGCGCGATCGTCGCTTCGACGATAACTTACAGCTGAGCGTTGGGGACCTGACTCTCGACCTGGTGCGTCACGAGGCCCGCCGCGCGGGACGGGTCATTGAATTGACAGCGAAAGAGTTCGCCCTTCTGGAGTACCTGATGCGTCATCCTGGTCAGGTACTGAGTCGCACCCAGATCATCAATGCGGTCTGGCGGTATGATATTGATGCGCTCTCCAATGTTGTTGATATCTATATCCATTACTTGCGTGAGAAGATCGACCAGGGCTTTGACTATCCCTTGATTAAAACCGTGCGTGGTGTGGGCTATAAAATCGAAGCGCGGGAGAGCGGTAAGTAAGAGCGAGGATAGTGCTATGTTCCAAGGACCCAGATGGATAGGCGGCCTCTTGAGGCGAACAGGCCGCCGGCTGCTGGTTGAAGAAGCGGGAGCGAGCCTCTTCCGTGGTCTACGCACGCGCCTGACACTCTGGTATTGCGGTGTCCTGGGAGCGGCGCTTATCCTCTTTGGAGTTGCGCTCTACTTTGGGGCCAATTATTTTCTCCTGCAGCCGTTGGAAGACTCGGCTCAGCAGTATGCTCGCGTGCATGCTGCGCAATGGCTTGCAGGGCACATTGACCGTGCCTGCGCCTCTCCCATGCCGGACAATCCCTTTCCGGCGCCTGGCAAACAAGGCCCGGTCATGGAATGGGTACAGTGCTTTGATGCTCAAGGCCATCCTCTTGTTGTCGGTGCCACTCAGCTGCCGCCGGGTCTGCTCAGCGGCGGTCTTGTGCAGCGGGCGATCCAGCAAGGGAATGCCAGCGACATCGTGGACGGAGGCCAGTCCTTCGGAGCCATCTACCGTTATGCGCAGGCGGTACCCAGTGCCGACGGCTCTGGAGTCGTGGGCGTCGTTCTGGTTGGCGAATCCATCCAGGCTCAAGAAAATGCCCTCTCATTGCTGCTAATCCTCCTGCTCTGTCTTGGGGCCTTGAGCCTGGTCGGAGCAGGCCTCGGCGGTCTCTTTCTGGCTAACCGGGCCCTGGCTCCGGCGCGGCTGGCCTGGGCCAATCAGCAACGTTTCATCGCTGACGCCTCGCATGAACTGCGTACGCCTCTTACCCTTCTGCGCGCCGATGCTGAAGTCTTGCTGCGTAGTCGCGAGCGTCTCCAGGGGGAGGACGCTGCTCTTTTAGAGGATATTGTCACTGAAACCAACCATCTAGCGGCTATTGCCAACAACCTGCTCACCCTGGCTCGCCTCGACAGCGGACAGCTCCATCGGGAGCACGAGGTCGTTCACCTGGCGGCTCTTGCCCATAATGGAGCGCGACGCATTCGCGCCCTCGCCTCGCAGCGGGCCATCCGAGTAGAGGAAGAGCACCACGGTCAGCCCTATGTAATTGGTGATCCCCTCCTGCTCGAACAGGCCGTTCTGGTTCTCCTGGACAACGCTCTCAAGTACAATCGCCAGGGCGGCAGCATCCGCATCCGCACGCTAGAGCGCGACAGGAGAGCCTTACTGGAAGTTTGTGATACTGGCATTGGCATTCCACCGGAACATCTGCCGCACCTGGGAGAGCGTTTCTATCGCGTTGACAAGGCCCGCTCGCGCGAAGCGGGAGGCACTGGCCTGGGCCTCTCGATTGCCCGTGGCATTGCCAGGCTGCATCGTGGCCAACTGACGCTGGCCAGCATCCCCGGTCAAGGTACCGTGGCAACGCTCAGCCTGCCCTTAGCTCGCAGTGGGCATGTTGAGACGCTCGAGCACCAGCCCATCTACCTCGGAAGAGCAACGTCTGGTGACCAGCAATCACATGCGCGCTGAACCGGTCTCAGTTGCTAAGGAAGCGCTTCTCCTCGTAAGGAGTTTTCTCTCCTGGTCCTGTAAACAACGCAACTACCCAACGTAAAAGATAGAGAGCAGGACAATTGTAGAAGATAGACTTTGCTTCCATAGGGAGGAACTATGAAAAGGAAGAGCATCATCGTTGCAGTTGTGCTCGTGGTGGTGGTCATTGCCGTCCTTGTTGGCGGCTTTCTGGTCTATACCCAGCATTTTGCCAATAGCGTCAACCAGCCGCATCAGGCGGCGGGACCGATCAGCGTCACAGGGACGCCGACCACGATCTCAGGGCTACGCACCTTCCAGATTGTGCCCGATCAGACCACGGCAAGCTACAGCGTGTATGAGAACCTCATTATTGAGAACAAGCCGCATAACAAAGTTGTCGGCACAACCCATACGGTCCAGGGCAGCTTTGGCGTGCGTACCGATCCTTCGCCGCTCATCGGCAACATGAAGATCACCGTCGATCTGCGAACCTTGCAAACCGATTCGCCGCGACGCGACAACTATGTGCAGCGCAATGCTCTCCAGACCGATCAGTATCCCTATGCGACCTTTGTCTCCGTCCTCTCTCAGGGCTTGCCTGCCAGCTACAGCGATGGCCAGAATGTTCATTTCAAGCTGATCGGCAACCTGACCATGCATGGCAAGACCAACCGTGCTACATTCGATGTCCAGGGCAAACTCAGCGGCAACACCATTACGGGCACGGCGACCACGACAATCTATATGACAGACTTCGGCATTCAGCCGCCGAATCTGGCCAACATTGCCATTTCCGAAAACCAGGTGACGCTTAGCATCACCTTTACCGCCCGCGCCACTGGGAGCTGAGTGGGCGCGAGAGAGGGACCCTCCTGGGGCTGGAAGTAGCAGAGGTAAGGCGTAACAGCGGGGGCAGGAGGCCAGCGAGGCGCTAAGCGCTGAGCTGATCCCGGGAGCGGGGGCGAAAGGCAGGGCGTGCACGGACCTAGAGAAGAGAGGTTGGTCCGTGCACGCCCTGGCCATTCAATGGAGGGAAGCAAGCCGTAGCCTGCGGGTGGCAGGCTGTCAGATCAGGACAGGACTGGCAGATTAGCGCACTCTCCCGTAACTCTCGCCCGACATGGCCTGGCGGCCGAGCGGCAGGAAGCCAACGATGGCCGCGGCAGCCCCAACAACCAGATGGAGCAGATTATCGGCCAGGTTGATATGGACGAGGCCGAGCAGCATTCCGTCGGGAGCGAGGCCCGGAATGAAGCCCAGAATGCCGACCAGCAAGTAGACGATTCCGAGTGCCTGAGCGTAGAGGCGTGACCAGCCTGTAAAGGCCGCCGCAATGCCCAGGATACCTACGAGCAGATGGATGACGTTGTGCTCGATATTGACCGCGAAGATGCCCAGAAGCGCCCCCTCGGTCGGGTTCAGAATGAAGCCAAGGATGCCAACCAGCAAGAAAACGATCCCGATGACCAGAGCGAAACCACGAGCAAGATCAAACTGTCTCATGAGGCAGAACCTCCTTTCTGCAAAGAGGCTACGTGATAGTGAGGCTGGCGGATTACCTCGCACCTGGGGCTCTCCGGGGATAGAGAGAGGTCAGCAGGCCCAGCCGAGCCGGGTTGTCACACTCATTCCTGGTGGGCAACAACAAGAGAGATCCAGAAGGCCATCTTTTGCGTATCCATCGCAGAGAGAGCCTGTGATAGAGCGGCGGCGTGGCTTGTGACTTGCTGTCATGCCTATAATGGCCTCTGTAGTGGCCTCTGGATCTTTTGCTTGCGACGAGGACCGTGGAGTGCAATGAGTGCATCGGGGAAGAAGGAGGGGCAGGGTTCGGATGGGAAGGCTTCTGGCTCTATGCCCAGAGCAAGGCCCCCGCAGATCCCTGTGGAAGAGCTGAGCGATGAAACGCTCGTGCGGGCGATTTCCCTCGGCGTGGTCTGGGCTTTAGAAATGCTCTATGAGCGTTACCATCGCCTGCTCTACTCAATAACGTATCGCATGATCAAGGATCATCAGGTTGCTGAGGACCTGCTCCAAGAAGCCTTTCTGGCGGTCTGGCAGAACGCCGGCAGCTACTCATCGCGCATGGGCTCGGTCCAGAACTGGTTGATCTCGATCATGCGCCACCGGGCGATCGATTACCTGCGTCGCCTGCGCACTCACGCTGAGCTGCGCGGGATGCCGCTGGAAGATGCTGCCACCAGCGAGGAAATGGTCTCTGCCGATGCCTGGGATGCGGTTTGGCGCTCTGTCCAGGGAGCACAGCTACGTAGGGCGCTCGCGCTGCTCTCCAGCGAGCAGCGCCTGGTCATTGAGTTGGCCTATTTCGAGGGCTGGACCCACTCCGAAATTGCCCGCGCTTATGGCCTTCCCCTGGGCACGGTCAAGGCGCGCATGCGCCTGGGCTTGATGCGCCTGCGCAGTATTCTTGAACGACTCGGCACTATCGAAGGCTAGCGCACTGCATCCAGACAGGCAAGATAGAAGCTCGCCAGGTCAGGCCCCATCTATCCTGTGGCGCGCCCGCTCGCTACCCGGGTCCCACGTCAGGCGCTCGCCTTGCTGATTGCCCGCAACAGGCCGTAGCGACCTCCCTCTCTCCAGTCCGATACCACTGCGAGAAAAGGAGAATACTGGAGGCGGCTAACTGCTATGCTGCTCACGTCAATCGAGGGCAAGACCAGCGCTGTCTGTGAACAGAGACCACCCTGCCCAGGCTGGGCACGCTGACAGGGAGCGTTACAATACAAGGGAGCGGGTCGCCCCTGGAAGAGAGTGCAATGGAGACGGAGCCCCTTATGAACTGCCAGGAATTCGAAGAGCTTTCCGGCGCCTATGCCCTTGACGCGCTAACAGAAGAGGAACGACGTGCTGCTGATGAGCATCTGGCCCAGTGCCCGAAGTGCTCGCGCGCGCTGCAGCAGTTGCGCAGCGTCGTGGAGCTCTTTCCCCTCACCGTTCCTCCGGTCGAACCCTCACCGCGTGTGAAGGAGCGCATTCTCGCGCGCATCGAAGAACAGGCCCAACAGCAGCGCTCAGGCCAGATGCAGCCTGCCCTGCCTTCTCAAGCTGGAAGCTACTTGCAGCGGAGAGCAGGCCAGCGCTGGCGTTGGGCCGCACTGGCCGCTGTGGCAGTCCTGTTGCTGTCTCTCCTGGGCGGAACCTTCGCCTGGAATATCTCGCTGCAACAGCAACTCAGCCGTCTACAGCAGCAGGTAGCGCTGCTGGGCAGCCCGGAGGCCCCCGTGGTCTATTCGCTCCGTGGCACTGCTCTGGCCAGCTCAGCTCGTGGCGAAGTCATGTACTTTCCCCGCCAGCAGGTCACCGTGGTTGTGGTCTATGGACTCCCCCCTTTAGAGGGCACCCACGTCTATCAGGGGTGGCTCCTGCGTCATCAACATCCGACCAGTATTGGTCTGCTGACGGTTGAAAACGGCGTGGCCACTCTCAACTTTCAAGGGCCGCTGACCGGCTACGATAGCCTGGCCATCAGCCTCGAAAACGGTCCCCAGCCTAGCATTGAGGCACCAAAAGGTCCTGTCGTAGCTCTCGGTACGCTGATAAATCCTGCAGCAAATTATCATTGAGTAATGGAAAACCATCCTTCAGTAGTATCTATCGATCTTTCAGGTGATAGTGTCTCTGGAGGGAGTAATCTAAGCGAGGGAAATCAGCGTATAGGTGATTCGAGGAGGAGAAGGATAGCAGGTTTCGCTCTACTTCGAGCCATTCTGCTACCCGGTCGGCGGCACACGCTGTAGTTCAGCCTGCCTCTAGCCCAGGCGAGGGGTGCATCAATGGTGCCCGCGCCTGTCTTTCCTCACAGCCTCCTCTCTCCGATCGGGGTGGGCAGGTTGGTTGAGGGACTGGCCTGTGCTTCCCTCTCCTCCTCGCTCAACCGTCCGACCAACTGACAGCAGCCAAACGAAGTGAGAACGACGCAAGGAGTATGGAACAATGGATGAGGTAAGAGAGATACCGACGCCAGAGCTGAAGTCTGGATCGCCGCAGCCGGAAGCGGCCCGGCGTGCCCTTCTGAAAGGAGTAGCTCTCGGCGCGGTGGCTGGGGCTGGTCTGGGAACCGCCCTTTCTACGACTGTCAGCAGCGCTTTCCTGGGGCAGGTAGCTCATGCTGCCTCTTCGGCAAGCAATAGTTGTGTCACACCTATCAAAGATATTTTTACCATTGCGCGCACTGCCGAGCGCCTGGCCGTGACCTTTTATAGCAATGGGCTGCGGCGCGCCTATCGCCTCGGCCTCACCTGGCGTGAGATTGCTGCTCTGGAGGCGGCCCTCATCGAAGAGCAGATTCACGAGAACTTCTTTGCCCAGGCGGGGGGCGATGTCCTCACCAGCGAATTCAGCTTTCCCCACGGAGAGGAGACCTTCGAGAATCTGCGTCTCTTCATTGAGACCCAGCAGCAGTTAGAGGGAGTCTTTGACTCTGCCTTCCTCTCTGCGGTGCGTGAGCTGGCCCAGCAGAATCGCCCGGATCTGGCCCAGATTGCGGCCCAGATCGCCACTGTTGAGGCCGAGCATCGGGCCCTTGGGCGCTTTATCGGGCGGCTTGACCCTGCCGACAACTGGGCTTTCTCGCCCGTACTGGTTGCCAAGGTCGGTGATGCACCGGCCCTGGTCCAAAAAGCCGGCTACCTCAATCCCCGTCCTGGCAACCGCTTCGTCTATCATCCCGTTGACACTACCGATCGCGGCGTGACCTACCGTACGCCGTACGCTGTGGCCTGCTCCTAGGGGGCATTGCTGGCTACGCTAGCTGTCTGGAGCACTGGCCACTGTGCACTGACTGGGGCGGCGAGAATCTGCGCCCGTTATTTTAGCGGGCGGGCGCGCTCGCTGCTCCTTCCCTCGTTGTTGTGGTCCCTGGGTCTCATGGCTGGAGAGCGATGCACAGAATGCCGGCGAAGATCAGCAGCGAGCCGACCACTTTCTGCCTCCCAAAGGACTCGTGCAGGATAGCCGTACCCATCAGAGCGGCAAAGACAACCGAGAGTTCGCGCGCGGACGCAATATAGCTGACCTGCGTTTGCCGAAGGGCGAAAAGGACCAGCAGGTAAGAGAGCAGGGCCAGGGCGCCGGCCAGCACGATCCGCGGGGCATGGGTCTGCCATTCAGCCTGCACCGCTGCGCGGCGGGTCAGGAGCATGTAAGGGAGCAGATAGAGAGCCGAGAGCACGAAAACGAGATAGATATAGGTGAGAGGCGCAGCGTAGCGCAAACCGACCTTATCAACCGTCGAGTAGCCGGCGATACTCAAGCCACAGAGCAGGGCCAGCAAAGCTGCCGGTTCGCGTAGCCGCCGCAGCGGCGCGGTCAGCTCGCGCCAGGCAAAAGCGCGCAGGTGCACCACGTAGATTCCACTCACGATCAAGAGGATACCTACGCCCCCAACAAACGACAGGTGCTCGCCCAGAGCCAGGAGGGCAATCACGGTCACAAACAGCGGAGCGCTGCCACGCGCCAAAGGATAGACCAGCGAAAGATCGCCGTAACGATAGGCAGCTCCCAGCAGCAAGTAGTAAGTGGCCTCCAACGCTGCTGAAAGAGCAATCAGCGGCCAGACATGGGGCGACACCGCATGATAAAGCAACAGAAATGGCAGCAAGCAAAGCAGAGAAGCGGAACAGATCGCTAGCCAGATGAAAACCTGCCGATCCTTTCCCCCCTTCGAAAGGAGATTCCAGCTACTGTGCATGAGGCCAGCACAGACTAAGAGCGCGAGGACCTGGATACTCATTGCTCACGGTCGCTCCTGGCGCGGCAAGAAGTGGTGCGACTCTGCCTGCTTCACCTGAAGCGGAGGGCGTCAGTAAGGCTGGCGTCGCCACCCGCGTCAGCACCTCAGAGGGCCATGACCAGGCTGGCCGTCCTCTGGCTCAGCGATCTGACGCTCGCCGGTCAGAACGGGCAAGGCCGGACTGGGCTGGCCCTTCGTTCAAGGGGCAGAGTGGCATCACCAGTATAGCCCTCGGGCAGCACCACGTCCAGTCTCTCTGGTGACTATGCCGTCCGGCAGAGCGTCGGCGCGAACTCGGCACCCCTTCTGCTTCATTGCCCCTCTGTGCTATGCTGTTAGCATGCCCTGAAGAGCGATGCCACTCTCCCGACGAGCAGGGTGCCACATCGTCTATCATCGCATCTCATCTCTCTCGTTAGCAGCTGATTGCGATTCTGTGGATTTGAGGAGAAGATCGTATCTATGTCGTCGTCATCGCATGCACAGCAAGAACAAAAAGCGCTGATGCCGGAATTCACACGCTCGCATGAGGAGATCAATGCTCTGCTAGGCTATCTGCAGGAGATCTCTGACTTGGCGGCGCTTGGGGCGCTGGCGGCCTGGGACCAGAATACGGCCTTGCCGGAAGAAGCGGGAGATGTGCGTGGGGTCCAACTGGCGACCCTGCAGGGCGTGCTGCATGAGCGCTGGACTGCCCCCGAGCTGGGACGCCTGATAGCCAGGCTGGAAAAGGTAGTTGAGCACGAGCCTTTCACAGATGCCGATCGGGCCCTGGTGCGCGAAGCGCGGCGCGAACATGAAAAAGCCACGCGCCTTCCTCGTGCGCTCGTCGAGGAGATGGCTCGCGTCGAGGCTGCCAGTTTTGAAGCCTGGCGGCGGGCGCGCGAACAAAACGACTTTGCCAGCTTTGCACCCTGGCTGAGCCGCACGGTAGCTCTCCAGCGCGAGGTCGCCGATCGCTATGGCTATCGCGAGACGCGCTACGATGCCTTGCTGGACCTCTTCGAGCCAGGTCTGACTGTGCGCAAGCTCGATGCCCTCTTTGCCCCGGTGCGCGAGGTTAGCCTCTCCTTACTCAAGCGCATTCAGGAAGGTGGGCACAGCCTCGATGCTTCCTGTCTGTATGGACACTTTCCCGTGGAGCAGCAAGATGCCCTCTGCAAGCGTTTCCTGCAGGCCCTGGGCTACGATTTCAAGCGTGGTGGCCTGGCCCATTCGCCGCACCCATTCACCACCAGCTTTGGCAGCCCGGTTGATGTGCGCCTGACCATTCATCCCCAGGAAAACTTTATCGCCTCAGCGGTCATGGCCACGATTCATGAAGGCGGCCATGCTCTGTATGAGCAGGGGTGTGCCCCCACCCTCCTGCGCACTCCCCTGGCAGGAGGGGCCTCGATGGGTGTGCACGAATCGCAGTCCCGTCTCTGGGAAAACTACATTGGCAGCTCCGAGCCGTTCTGGCGAGGCCACTTCCACCTGCTGCGTGCGGCCTTCCCCGAGCACTTTGCGGCCCTCGATGCCGTCACCTTCTCGCGCGCTCTCAACAAAGTAGAGCCGAGCCTGATCCGCATTGAGGCCGACGAAGTTACCTATAATCTGCATATCATTATCCGCTACGAGCTAGAGCGTGAACTCATCAATGGAGGGCTGGCCGTTGAGTCCCTGCCGCGTCTGTGGAACGCCCGCTATCGTGAGTATCTCGGGATCGAGCCGGATAGCGATACGAACGGCGTCCTGCAAGATGTCCACTGGACAAGCGGCTTTGGCTACTTCCCCAGCTATACGCTCGGCAACCTCTATGCAGCCCAGATCTACTATACGCTGCGCCAGATCTTCCCGGACTTCGACGAGCGGCTGGCGGGAGGCGACACGTCTTTTATTCTTGACTGGCTACGCCAACATATGTATATCTATGGCATGATCTACCTGCCTGAAGATCTCATTCGGCGTGTAACGGGTGAAGCGCCCGATGCACGCTACTTTGCCCGCTATCTCAATGAGAAATTTGGCCGTCTCTATGAACTGATCAGCTGAGGCCATCACGGTTCGCTGGCTCGTAGTGCCTGACAGCGACCGGTCAGCGCACTCCCGAAGAAAGAAGCCAGCCAGCCTTCATACCAACTCAACAAAGCCGGGCAGGGCTGCTGCGAGGGTAGTGGATCAGCCTCCTTCCTTGCAGCAGCCCTGCTTGCCTGTCTTAGTGGGAAGAGAGAGGGTTTCAGTCCTAATTGGTGAAATCTTCAGTCACCCAAACGTAGCCCTGGCTATCGAGATAGATGCCGATACCAACGCGGTGGAAGGAGCTACTGAGCAGATTGCGACGGTGTCCGTCATTGGGGGGCTGCTCGTTGAGCATGCTGCTCTCGATAAGCTGCACCCCGCCCCAGGCATCGGGTGAGGCTGAAGCATAGCCCACATTCTCCCCGCACACATTCCAGGTGATCCCCTCGGCGCTGATGCGGTCGCAAGGAGCGGCTTCGCCAGGGCAGGCATGGCTGAGCCCGCAGTGCGCCATGTTCCAGCTGTGCAGGCGGGCGCCAGCAGAGAGTGTGCCATCCAGGGTATAGGCTGGCAAGCCCTGGTTGGCCCGATCATGATTGATCAGGGCAAAGAGCTGCTGCCGTAGCTGACTTTCCTGACTGGTCTCCGCGGGTGGTGTTCCATACGGACCGCTGCCACCTGGCGCCAGGGTTGGAACAGGCGTGGCTGAGGAGCCAGAGCCAGAGCGGCCCGAAGAAGTAGGTCCTGGCGAAGGCGTCGAGTGCCCCCGAGCTGTGGCGCCTGGCGTTGCTGTGGCCTCCCCATGACCCGTAATGCTAATGGGAGTAGCGGCTCCCATGCCTCCGGAAACGGTGGCTGTCGTCTGTGGTGTTCCCTGCAAGGTTGGTGTGCTGCTCCCTTGGGCTGTTGACCCCTTCCCTGACGAGGCCGGTCCTGTTGCCGGTCCGCTTGCGCATCCCGTTAGCCAGATCAGCAGCAAGAGCAACAGCAGCGCCAATGGCTTCTTGCTCAGCACAACATCCTCCCTTCTCCTGGCTCACCTCACCTCTCCAGAGGCGAAGTCATTGCATTGAGCCATCATGAACCAGTCTGGCAGCAATTGTAGCATAGGTAGCTCGTCACGTAGTAAGCAAGCAAGGAGAACAGAGAATGACTAGTACTGAAGTCCTGGAGAGAGGAGCGGAAAGGTTCAGCCCTTCGCGTCCGCTGGGAGCCAGCCATCGGCTCCTGGGGGGCAGAAGCGGGCGCGTTGACAACGCCGTAGACGAAGCAGTACAATTCGGGCAGGCATCTCTTCTTGTAGGATAAACGTGGCTTGTGGTAACAGATGGGAAGGAAACCGAGGCATGTCCGAAGATACCCAAGACCAGACAGATCGTGTTTTTGAGCGTGCCATTACCACCCTATGTAACTGTCGCAGCCTGATCCGTCATCATCCTGATCTGCCAGCCATCCAGCGCGAGCAACTGCTCAGCGATATTGATCAGACGCTACAGCTAGTGCAGGGCTGTGCCGCCAGAGCGGCTCAGGAAGTCTTGTTCTCCGCTGGGCCAGGATCGCGGCGGCCCTCGCAGGAGCAATCGACCCTGCGCGCTCTCTACCAGCTCTATCAAGAGCACATCAACTCGTCCCAGGCCAGCACCCAGGTGCTCAGTGCGCGCTTTAACGAAACCCTGACGACGCTCAAAGAGATTCAGGACCTCATTCAGGAATGTGATGATCTCGATCTAGAGGGTGATCACCAGCAGCTCAGCATTGCTCTCCAGCGTATTGGGGCCTTCACCGCTGACCTCTACTGTCTCTTTATGGAGTTCCGCCGCTCGCTTGCGGCTATTCTTGACGAGCAGAGCAGCTACATACATACTGAGGAACTTTCCAGCCTGCAGCGCCTCCATCCCTCGATCAACGAGCGGCAGCCAGGCCCTGTGCTCCGTCAGCCGCATTTGCGCGAAGACCACCGCCGGCTCGACGAGCAGAGGCAGGTCCTGACTAGCCGACTGACCGATGCCACGGCCTTTCTCGTCCTGCTGGAAGAGGGTCTGCGCAGCGATCTTCAGCGGCGCAATGAGATTGTTGGCCATCTCCACAGCATTGGGCAACTGCTGAGAGACATGGCTGGCCTGCTAGCTGGCTACGAAGAAACGCTGAGGGCCATCCTCTAGCCAGGCCAGAGCGACAAGGCCATCAGCGCTTCTTTGCTTCGCCGAATCTGCTCAGCCAGGCTCAGCCCCGCCCTGTCTTCTGACCTGCTGCCAGGTGCAGAAGCAGAGAAAGAAGGCTGACGAGCACACAAGAGCGAGCAGCCAGGAGGTAAACAGCGAGCGGGCCGCTCTTTGCTGGTCTAGAGAGCGGCCAGAGCTGCCTGAGCCACTTCCATGTCCTGGGTGTAGTGCCCGCCGCTGACGCCGATCCCGCCGATAATCCCCTCAGCGGTCTTAATAGCGAAGCCGCCGCCGAAGACGATCAAGCGATCCGTCTTGATGATCCCATGCAGCAAAGGCGGATCATTCCTAATAAAATCAAACCACTCATGGGTGGCCATGCCTCCAAAGCTGATCGCCGTATAGGCCTTATCCTGAGCGATCTGGACACTCAAGAGTGGGGCCCCATCCATGCGGCTAAAAGCTTTCAACGTACCATCGGCGTCGCAGATAGCGATGCACATCGGCACGCCGATTTCACGAGCTTTCGCCTCTGCGGCGGCGACAAGGCGATGGGCGGCTTCGATCGTAATACTCGGCTTCTGAAAGCTGTTCTCGGCCATCGTTGGCTCCTTTCTTTCTCAGCAAGATGATCGCAACAAGGACAGGCCAGCCAGCTACTCTGATGCGCTGGCCATAGGCCCCTGTCTCTCGTGTCTCTCTAATGCTCACTCAAGCCTGATCTGACTTTCAGCCCTGCCTGGGGTGTGGAGCGGTCTCCTGACGCACCCCATAGCGAGCCTCCAGCTCCTGGATGGAGGGCAGGCCGACCAGTTCGGTAAACTGTTGGAAGCTCACCGACTGATCTGCGAAAGCCGTCGGCGTCTCACCTCGCTTCAGCCCTTCCAGGAGGCGAAGCATGGCATGAGTGGCCGTAAAAAGCAAGGCAACGGGGAAAAGTACCAGCTTAAAGCCCAACTCCCGAATCTCACTCAAAGAGAGCGGGGGCGTCTTGCCGCTCTGGGCCCAATTAAAGAGCAAGGGGACATCGGGGAAAGCCTGCACAATGGCTCGCAGCTCCTCCATCGTGCGGGGGGCCTCAATGAAGATCACGTCGGCTCCCGCCTCGCGGTAAGCTCGTCCGCGGCGCAGTGCCTCCTCAAAACCGAGCACTGCCCCTGCGTCGGTGCGCGCAATGATCACAAAATCGGGGTCTTGACGGGCTTCCACTGCGGCGCGCACCTTCTGAACCATCTCCTCCATTGGGATGACCTGCTTCCCCTCCATATGGCCACACTTCTTCGGCCAGACCTGATCTTCAAGATGCAGTCCGGCCACGCCGGCCCGCTCATACTCGCGTACCGTCCGGCGCACATTCAGGGGATTGCCATAGCCCGTATCGGCATCAGCAATCAGCGGCGTCTCGCCGGTCACTGCTGCCAGGGCCGCCGCGCGGCTCACCATCTCACTCATTGTCAGCAGGCCCACATCGGGCATGCCGAGCACGCTTGCTGACGTCCCGAAGCCCGTCATATAGACCGCAGAGAAACCGGCCTGGGCGATCAGTCGCGCGCTCAAAGCATCGTACGCCCCGGGGGCTACCACCAGCTCGGGGCCGGCCAATAACTGACGCAAGCGCGTTGTCACTCGCATGGGCTTTCTCTCCCTTTCTTCCTTCTCGTCTCCTCCCGTACGCGGGAGCTCGGTGTGGCTGGTGGGCACCTACCAGCCGGCCCGGCCAGAGCGGAACCTGGCATTCCGCTCCGCTACTGGCAAGTGTATGTTAGCCCATGAGCTGTCTCCCTGCAAGCACGCGCTCGGGCCAAAAGAAAAGCCGATGGCAGGCAAAGCCCGCGCCCGGGTCAATATTTGCCGCCGGGCGGGGGCAGGTGTTATCATAAAAAAGGCGACCTCTTAGTGTACCGATGACAATAAAAGCTCAGACAGAGCGACCAGTGAAGAGCAAAGCCATTCTCAAGGAGAGAGCGCCCTCCCAGGTGGGAATAAAACTGGCCGGTAAGCTCTTTCCACTAAAGAGAGGGGTAGAAACACAGAACGGCAAGAAGCCTTGACCAGAGGAGAAGAGCATGGCAAATCCCTTGTTACAACTCAAGGACTACGGACAGAGTGTTTGGTACGACAACATTGACCGGGCGCAGCTTGAATCTGGCGAATTCAAACGTCTCCTGGAGGAAGACGGTATTACCGGGGTCACAGCCAACCCCACCATCTTCGACAAAGCCATCAGCAGTGGTCACGCCTACGATGCCCAGATCGAGGAGCTGATTCGGGAAGGGAAAGAGGTCGAAGAGATCTACGATGCCCTCGTCGTGCGTGACGTTCAGACCGTTGCCGATCTGCTGCGGCCCATCTACGAGCGCAGCGCCGGCGTTGACGGCTACGTCAGCCTGGAGGTCTCGCCGGACCTCGCTCACGATACCGAGGGGACGCTGGCCGCGGTCCGCCGCTACTGGCAGCTCGTCAATCGACCGAACCTCATGATCAAGATCCCGGCCACCCCTGAAGGGCTGCCCGCCATTCAGCAGGCGCTGACCGAGGGCTACAATATCAACATCACCCTCATTTTCTCGATCCAGACCTATCGCGAGGTAACTGAAGCCTACCTGACGGCGCTCGAGAATCGCAACGCCGAAGGCCAGGACATCAGCAGCATTGCCTCGGTCGCCAGCTTCTTCGTCAGTCGTGTGGACACGCTGGTCGACAAGCTGCTGGAAGAAAAGATCAAGGCGAGCAACGACCCTGACGAGCAGGCCCGGCTCCGCTCCCTGGAGGGGAAGGCGGCCATTGCCAACGCGCGCCTGGTCTATCAGGAATTCAAGCGCATCTTTGGCTCGCCGCGCTTTGCGGCCCTGCGCCAGCTCGGGGCCCATGTACAGCGTCCGCTGTGGGCCAGCACGAGTACGAAGAACCCGGCCTACCGCGACGTCCTCTACGCGGAGGAGCTCATTGGCCCCGACACAGTCGACACCATGCCCTACGAGACCATCGAAAAGTTCCGCGATCATGGGCGAGTGCGCTACAGCATCGAGGACGACCTTGATGGCGCGCGCGCACTGTTCAAGGAACTGGAGCAGCTCGGCATCTCCTACGAGGCGGTGACTCAGCAGCTGCTCGATGAGGGTGTGCAGAAGTTTGCCGACTCCTACCACCAGTTGCTCAATAGCATTCGCGCCCGTCAGCAGGCGCTCAAAGAGAGGCAGGTTTCGCGGTGACAGCACAACAGGAGCCAGAGCCACAATTTGAGGCCGAAAGTGCTCTTCAAGAGCTGGTACGTACGGGACTGGAGCGACTCACCGCCGAGGGTGTCGCGCGACGCATCTGGGAACGTGATGCCAGCCTCTGGAAGACTGACCGTGCCGTCCAGCAGGAGATTCGCGAGCGACTCGGTTGGCTGACCGTTGCCAACACCATGCAGGAGCGACTGCAGGAGATCGAGGACCTCGTAGAAGCGGTGCGCCAAGACGGCTATCGCTATGCTGTGCTGCTGGGCATGGGAGGAAGCAGCCTCTGCCCCGAGGTCCTGCGCCTGACCTTCGGCGTCGCGCCCGGCTACCTGGACCTGTTTGTGCTCGACACCACCGATCCTGACACCATTCGCGCCGTCGAGGAGCGCATTGACCCTGGCAAAACGCTGTTCATAGTGGCCTCCAAGTCGGGCGAGACCATCGAGACGCTCTCACACTTCCGCTACTTCTGGCAGCGGGTCAGCGAGCTGGGTGGCGAGGGCGGCGCGCACTTTATCGCCATCACCGACCCTGGCACCTCGCTAGAGCGGCTGGCCCATGACCATCGCTTCCGCCATGTCTTCGCCAATCCTCCCGACATAGGTGGGCGCTACTCGGCGCTCTCCTTCTTCGGCCTGGTGCCTGGTGCCCTGATTGGCGTCGACGTCAAGCAGCTACTGACTCGTGCCCAAGAAGCCATGAGCCGCTGTAGCGCCAGCCAGCCAGTCGCGGACAATCCCGGTCTGCGGCTGGGGACCATGCTAGGGGCCCTGGGCACACAAGGGCGCGACAAGATCACCTTTGTGCTCTCGCCGGCTATTGCCAGCTACGGCTACTGGGTTGAGCAGCTCATCGCTGAGAGCACCGGTAAAGAGGGGCGTGGTCTCCTGCCGGTCGAAGGGGAAGCCCTGGGAGCTCCCTCTGTCTATGGCAACGACCGTCTCTTCGTCTACCTGCGGCTGGAGGGCGACGACAACGCCGCCCTCGATGAGGGTCTGGCGCGTCTACAAGCAGCGGGTCAGCCGCTGGTGCGCTTCCAGCTGGCCGACCGTTACGACCTGGGCGCTCAGTTCTTCATCTGGGAGCTAGCCACAGCGGTCGCTGGCATCTTCCTGCAAATCAACGCCTTCGATCAACCGAACGTCCAGGAGAGCAAAGACAACACCGCGCGCCTCCTGGAGCGCTTCCGTCGGGAAGGGAAGCTTCCCGAGCTAGAGCCAGTTATCAGCGAAGGAGCGCTGCGCGTCTACGGCAGAAGGATGGGAGAGGGGAAGGAAGGACTGGATAGCTACCTGCAAGCCTTCCTCGATCAGGTACGTCCAGGCGACTACATTGCCCTCATGGCCTACGTACAGCGTAGCGAAGTCAATGAAAGCGCCCTGCAGGCGCTGCGTCTGCGCCTGCGCGATCGCTACCGCGTTGCGACAACGCTTGGCTATGGTCCGCGTTTCCTGCACTCGACCGGCCAGCTACACAAAGGCGGGCCTAACAACGGCGTGTTTATCCAGATCACCGGTGATGTGAAGCAGGATGTCCCCATTCCGGGCGAGTCCTATACCTTTGGTATTCTCAAAGAAGCGCAGGCTTTGGGCGACCTCTTCGCCCTCTCGGCGCACGAGCGACGCAACATCCGCATTGCTATCGGAGGTGATCTGGCTGCCGGCCTGCAGGCCCTTGCACAACGGCTGGCCCCCGTAGAGACGCAAGGCGACGGACAGCCCTCGCACTGAGGAGGCATCAACGAGCGCGTATCTGCGCGCACGGGAGAGCCGCACCGCCTCGACTGGTGGCAGCGACCGGGAGGAGGGAGCAAGGCCGTCTCTGCCAGCCTGGCAGGCTGGGCTTCTCAGGCTCCCACCCTGGCGCTCGTTGTCCCTGTCCCTAGCTCGGGTCAAGGGCGGCCTCCTGGCTCAGTCGGCCTGTCAGCCTGCCTGGCCTGGGCACATGGGAAGATCTTCAGAAGATTTTAAATCTGCGCAAGTATTGCACTACAATGAATATAGCCGATGACAGGCGATGAGAGGTCCTGGTTACAAACCCGGCAACGGATGAGCAACCTGGAACTCAGTCGAGAGTGTGTATTGTCTGTCAAGAACAAGTGATGACCAGGAGAATATCATCGATGCCTCAACGCAGCGCGGTCGAGGCGCCCAATCCCCTACGCGAGGGGCTGCGTATCAAGCACAGCCCGGAGCCCTGCGCGATGGTGATTTTTGGGGCGACTGGCGATCTAACCCATCGGAAACTCTTGCCTGCTCTCTACAACCTGGCCCTGGAGCACCCGCTACCGGCAGGCTTTTCCGTCATAGGATTTGCGCGCCGGCCCTACACTGACGAGCAATTCCGGGAGCAGGCCTTTGAAGCCATCAACGAGTACTCGCGCCAGAAGCCCATCAATCAGCAGGTCTGGGAGAGCTTTGCGTCCGGCATCTTCTACCTGCAGTCTGACTTTCACAACCAGGCGGGCTATGAAAAGCTGAATGCCCTGCTCAACCGGCTGGATCGAGAGCGTGGCACAGGTGGCAACCGCATCTTCTACCTATCGACGCCGCCGAGCCAGTATCCTGAGATCATCCAGCGCCTGGGCGCCGCTGGTCTCAACAAGAGCCGCAAAGGCTGGACACGCATCATCATTGAAAAGCCCTTTGGGCATGATCTGGCCTCGGCTCGCGAGCTGAACCGGCAGGTGCTGCGTGTCTTCAAAGAGGAGCAGGTCTATCGCATCGACCACTACCTGGGCAAAGAGACGGTTCAGAACATACTGGTTTTCCGTCTGGCCAACGGTATCTTCGAGCCGGTCTGGAATCGCCGCTACGTGGACCATGTCCAGATCACCGTAGCGGAGAACATTGGCCTTGAGGGGCGAGCGGCCTACTACGAAGAAGCGGGTGCTATTCGCGACATGGTCCAGAACCACATGATGCAGTTGCTGACCCTGGTCGCGATGGAGCCGCCGATTGCCTTTGATGCCACGGCAGTGCGCGACGAGAAGGTCAAAGTGCTGCATGCTCTGCAGCCGCTGCAGGGGCAGAACGCCCTTCTCAACACCGTTCGCGGCCAGTACACTGCTGGTTGGATGAACGGGCGGCTGGTGCCTGGCTATACCGAGGAGCCGGGTGTGCGGCCCGATTCCTCCACCGAGACCTATGTGGCCCTCAAGGTCTTTGTTGACAACTGGCGCTGGGCCGATGTTCCTTTCTACCTGCGCACTGGCAAGCGCCTGCCCAAGCGCGTCACTGAAATCGCCATTCAGTTCAAGCAGCCGCCTTCGATGTTCTGGCAGCGCAGCAACATTCAAGGGCAAATCGAGCCGAACGTCATCGTATTGCGCATCCAGCCAGACGAAGGCATCTCGTTGCGCTTTGGGGCCAAAGTGCCGGGCACCGAGATGCAGATCCGCTCGGTCAACATGGACTTCTTCTACGGCTCATCCTTTATGCGTCCGCAGCCGGAGGCCTATGAGCGGCTGCTGCTCGATTGCATGCTGGGTGACTCCACGCTCTTTACCCGCCGTGACGAGGTAGAAGCGGCCTGGGAGTTCATCCAGGGCATTCTGGATGCCTGGGCGGAGGCGCCGCGCGAGACCATTCATCCGTATGAGGCAGGCACCTGGGGACCCCAGGCTGCCGACGAATTCATCTGGCGTGATGGGCGCCGCTGGCGACGGCCCTAGCGCGAGCCTGCGCTCGCCCCCAGACTGGCGGGTGCAATTCAGACCCACGCCACCGTGCCAGGCCGCGGCTACCCGTCCGGCCTGTCGCGTCAGCCAGCTAACGAGGCTACCAATCAGACAACCAGTCGGTCACCCAAAAGCTGGGTGGGAAACTGGCTGACGCACCCTCGCCTGCATCTTGGCTCCGCCGCCCTCTGCGGCGCGGCCTGATTTTGCCGTGGCTGGTCAGCAGGGGGGACGGTCAACGGAACGGTGGGCAAAGCTGTGACCTGAGCCGATGCACCGATAACACGGGGGGCCTGCTCACTCAACGGTACTGAAGGGAGCTGTTTGCCTTTCGGTACCTCGCTTACACAACACGAGCCAAACGAGAAGCTGCAGTAGCTAGCGCACGCGATCCAGGCCGGACGGCCTCCGCCCGTCCGTCGGTCGCCTGGAACGATGCCGTTCTCTATCAGGGGAGATCTGGAATGACTGTGGACCTCGACCTATCCCCGGGGACACGCTCGCTGTGGGCCGGCAAGGCTATTCCCTGGGAGCATCTAGAGGAAGAAGTGGCTTTGCTCTGGAAAATGGCCGCCGATAACATGCGCATCGGCCAGAACATGAGCGTACGCACCAGCGTGCTCAACCTGGTGATCTGTGTGCCATCGGTTGCGCGCGCACGCTACGCCAGCAACCTGCTGCGCGATCTGCTGAGCACGCATATCGCGCGTGTCATCATTCTCATTCTCGAAGATGATCGCGACGCACCGGCCTCGGTCGCGACCTGGGTGACCCTGCGCAGCTTCCCAGTCATTTCAGACCTGACTCGCCACCACTTTGAGCAGATTACCGCCCTTCTGACCGGGCCTGTTGTTGGGCATAGCGCTGCCTTGTTGCAAAGGCTGGTCAGGCCGGACCTGCCGATCTACCTCTGGTGGCTTGATGAGCCTCCGGCGAGCGGCGATCCTCTGGGTTCGCTGGCTGCTATCAGCCAACGGCTCATCGTCGATTCAGCCAGCTTTCAGGCGCCGGGGCCAGCTCTGCGTCGCCTGGCCTCGCTGTTAGAGACTTATCCTGCCTGTGCCATCAGCGACCTGAACTGGGGACGTCTGACGCCGCTGCGCCAGCTTGTCGCCCAATTCTTCGACGGCCAGGAGTATCGACCGTACTTTGAAGGTATCCAGCGCATCGAAATCGAGCACGCCGTCCTTAGCGCCTCTGACGACCAGAATCACCTGCCGTCGCCAGCGATCTCAGCTGCTGGCGGGCGCTCTCAGCGCCTCCAGGAGCCTGCCCGCGCCCTATTGATGGGAAGCTGGCTCAAGGAGCGTCTCACCTGGCGTCGCGTCGCCTGCAGCGCCTCCTGTCCTGGCAGCAGCGAGAGCCTGCCACCGGGCGCCTATCACTGGTGTCTGGAGAATGGTGCCGGGCAGCCGACCCGGCTGGATATCCGCCCGCGTCGCGAAGGCGAAGTTCCCCCTGGTACCATCTGCCTTCTGCGCCTCACGAGTCGATTGGCGAACCAGCAGGCGCTCTTCAGCATCAGCCGCCTTCCTGGCGACAGCAGCGATCACGTGCTGACCTCCATTGAACTAGAGCAGGAGCAACCGCGCCAGCGCACCCTCAGCCTCAACGAGCAGCGTCAGGAAAGCCAGCTCCTGGTCGATGAGCTAGAGATCACCGGCCATGATGACCAATTCGAAAGAATTCTGCAGGAACTGGCGGCCTTACTGACTTAAGCGAAGCGTCTGGGGGGCGCCATCGAAGGGCCTCTCTCCTCTTCGTCTACGCCAGAGTACTTGCTCTGGCGAGCCAGCTTCACCAGAGAGGACAGAATCGAGAAAATGCAACAGCAGATCGCCATCTATACGGATAGTGAGACTCTCAGTCACGAGGCGGCTCGTCTCGTCACCCGCCTCGCCCAAGAAGCCATTGTCACCCGCGGGCGTTTCACGCTGGCTCTGGCCGGAGGCTCCACGCCCCGCAAGCTCTACAGCTTGTTGGCCAGCGATCCCTATCGTAGCCAGATAGACTGGGCGCGCGTTGACATCTTCTGGTCAGACGAGCGTTGCGTTCCGCCCGACCATCCAGAAAGCAACTACCGCATGGCCTACGAGGTCATGCTGAGCAAGCTGCCTATTCCCGCAGCCAATATTCACCGCATGCCAGCCGAGCAAGCAGATCGCCAGGCTGCGGCGGAGAGCTATACAGCTGAGCTACGGCGCGTCTTTGGCACAGCGGGCGTACCTGTCTTCGATCTCATTCAGCTTGGCATGGGGCCGGAAGGTCACACCGCCTCTCTATTCCCGCATCAGGCGGCTCTACACGAGCGTGAGCATCTCGTCTTGCCCGTCAGCGTACCCAAGCCTCCACCCGAGCGGCTCACCTTCACCCCGCCCCTGCTCCAGGCCGCGCGCCATATCCTCTTCCTTATCACCGGCAGCGACAAAGCCGAAGCCGTGCGCGCCGTCCTCGAAGAGCAAGGCTCGCCCGACGACTATCCCGCCCGTCTTGCACACGCCGCCGCCGGCCAGGTCGCCTGGTTGCTAGACACAGCCGCCGCCGCAGCCCTCAAGAGGAGGCCCACAGCATGACAGCCGAGCAACCAACCCCCAGGGCGGTCCCCGTGCCGCAGACACCAGCAACCATTGGCCTTGTGCCCTCCATCCTGAGCGCCGACTTCAGCCGTCTCGGGGAGCAGGTTCGGGCAGCCGAAGAGGCTGGCGTGCAGCGCATCCAGATCGACGTCATGGATGGGCACTTTGTGCCCAACATCAGCATGGGGCCTCTCATTGTCGAAGCCGTGCGGCGCAGCACCAGCCTGCCGCTGGAGGCGCACCTCATGATCACCAATCCCGAGTACTACATCGAAGCCTTCGCGCAGGCCGGTGCCGATGTCATCATCGTGCACCAGGAGACCTGTCCTCACCTGCACCGCATCGTACAACAGATTAAAGAAGCTGGCAAGCAAGCAGGGGTGGCGCTCAATCCCTCCACTCCCGTCTGGCTGCTTGAAGACATCCTCTCCCTGCTTGACCTGGTCCTCATCATGACCGTCAATCCTGGTTTCGGCGGTCAGGAATTCATCCCCGAGACCCTACCCAAAATTGCCCGTCTCAGGCAGCAGCTCACCGAGCGCCAGCTTCGCTGTGACCTTGAAGTTGATGGTGGCATCAACGAGCACACTGCCCCGCTGGTCGTACGGGCCGGAGCCAACCTACTCGTTGCCGGCAGCGCCATCTACAACCGGCGCGAGAGCGTTGCCGCCGCCGTCGAACGTCTCCGGCGCGCCCTGGCCCTGGCCTGAAAACCTGCAACAGCCCTCAGCAAGTAACAGGAGAGAGTGCGAGCCTTCGGGCCTTCATCTTCTTCGCCCAGGCTGACAGCTCGGCGCCGGACCAGATTGGAGCAAGCCGAAGGCTTGGGGAGACGACCGTGAGGCAGCGCGCTGGGCGTCAGCGCAGCCAGAGCGGCAGCCAGCCGGGCCAGGCGGCGAGGCCACCATCGCCGCCGGACGCCAGAGAACTATCAGGAGGCAGCGACCATGCACGACGACATCACCGATATCCCCGGCATCCGCGTCGGGCACGACACCGACCTGGAGGCAGGCACTGGATGCACAGTTCTGCTCTGTGATCCGCCTGCCGTAGGTGGAGTAGACGTACGCGGCGGAGCCCCGGCCACGCGCGAAACCGACCTTCTGCGCCCCCTCTACCTGGTCGAGCGTGTCAACGCCATCCTGCTCACCGGAGGCAGTGCCTTTGGACTGGAGGCTGCTGCAGGAGTCATGCGCTACCTTGAAGAACGCCACCAGGGTTTTGAGACCGGGGTAGCGCGCGTACCGATCGTTCCGGCAGCCGCCATCTTCGATCTGGGTCTTGGATCATCACAGGTGCGGCCCGACGCTGCGGCTGGCTACCGTGCCTGTGAGCGGGCGAGCGGAGGACCGATCGAACAAGGAAGTGTAGGGGCCGGAACTGGGGCCACTGTGGCCAAGCTAGGCGGAAGTGCGCAGGCCATCAAGGGAGGGCTTGGCTCAGCCAGCATGCAGCTCCCCGACGGGACCATGATCGGCGCCCTGGTTGTCGTCAACGCCGTTGGCAATATTGTCGACCCGGGCAGTGGGGCCATCATTGCCGGGGTGTCGGGAGCGGGAGCAGTCCAAGGGCAAGGTCCCCATCCCTTCAGCAACACCACCATTGCCGTCGTTGCCACCAATGCCGCCCTCAACAAAGCGAGTATCAACAAAATAGCGCAAATGGCCCATAACGGGCTAGCGCAGGCCATTCAACCAGCCCACACCATGTTTGACGGCGACACTGTCTTTGCCCTGGCCCTGGGCGCAGAGACAACACTCCCCCCTGATCCTGCAGCTACGGCAGCGCAGGTCAGTCTCATAGGGGCCGCGGCAGCTGCCACTCTGGCGCGAGCCATTGTCAAAGCCGTGCGCCAGGCCAAAGGACTCCACGGCATTCCAGCGATTGCCGACCGGGCCCAGCGGTCTGAATGAGAGCGTGGGTGGCCGCGCGCTCAGGGGCTGGTCACAGCAGCGCCGGGCAGGGCGCGGATCGACGCTCGACGCGAACGGGTGCGAGCGAGCGACCGGCCAGCTAGTCAGCATCCTGTCTTAGACCTGTGGCCCATCTTGCCGCCAGGCAGCGAAGCGGCGAGGAGTGCGGAGACAACACGAGACGACCCGCAGCCGGGCCGGGCCCGGGAGCGGGCATCAAGAGAGCGCCGTGAGCGGCTGGCGGATAGAGAGGTAGCAGCGGCGCACGGCTCAGCGTGACGGCGGCCAGCGGCTACCGACTGGCGAGAAAGGCCAGGTAACAGGTACCTCAAGGTTAAGGTTCGAGAATCAGCAGCAGCAGCAACCCTCCACTCAGCAGCATAACCAGAAGACAACATAACACCAGAAGAGGGAAGAGCGGGACGTGGGCCGCTGGGGGCGGAGCGGGCGAGGCGGTAGGGGCCTGCCACTCAGCGCGCAGGGGCAAATCGCGCCGCGTAGCCAGCGTCTTCAGGCCCCCAGTTGTCAGGTCCCCGGAAGGAGGGATAGGGGAGCTGCTTATTCCCGGACCGGACTGCAGCGGCTCCGAAGCGGGGAAGGAAGGGGGAGGGGTCACAGGCAAAGCAAGGGGGGGGTATGCGGCGGAAGCGGGGGACGAAGCAGGCGAGTGGGGGAGCACTGCCCGGTCCGCCTGAGCAAGTCGGAGCTGCGCAGAGTGGGCATCGGAAGTTGGCAGTCTCACAGCAATCTCCACCAGGGGCAACTGAGAGCCAGACCCACAACTCACACAACGAACAACGGAACCTACAAGAGACGCGCTACAGAACAGCACTACCAACGCAGTAGCTATTGTTCATTGTAGCCGGGCGAGGGGAAGAATCAAGGAGACCATGACTATTGGGCTGTTGCTTCTTCCAGCAGAGAGAGCAGTTGGTGCAGAATTCTAGCGGTTGCGCCCCAGATGCGGTAAGGGCCGTACTCATAGAAATAGACAACGCGGCGGAGGCCGGAAGTATCCCAGACCTCGCTATGGAAGATGCGGGGGTCAGCCAGGGAAGGGAGAGGGGCGCGGATGATCTCGGCGACCTCAGAAGTCTGGAGGGTCAGGGGGCCAGGGCCGGAAGGCAAGAAGGCCACCACGGGAGTGATCCAAAAATTGGTCACCAAAGTAAAGGAAGGGGGGAGCAGGCCGAGCACCTCAGCGCGCTCGGGAGGGAGGCCGATCTCCTCCTGGGCCTCGCGCAGAGCGGTCATCACCGGATCGCGGTCTTGTGGATCGACCGAGCCGCCGGGAAAAGCGATTTCGCCGCTGTGGGTGCGCAGGGTAGGGGAGCGGCGGATCAGCAGCAAGCAGGGCAGGCCGTCTGCATCGAAGAGCGGTAAGAGCACGGCGGCGTGCCGGAGAGGGCGAGAAGCGATTTCGGGAGGAGGTGCCATTGACGGGGCCTGGTCGGGAGGGGCCAGGCGGGAACGCAGGGCGGTCACCACCTCACTGATGCTGGACATATTCATGTGTCTATTCTACCACATTCACGCCGCAAAAAGGGGCTGGTTGAACTTGCGTGGGTATGATACAATGTGGTAAACAAAAAAACAGCGGGGAGGTCCGCCGAAAAGCTAGCTTTTGCCTTGCATTCACAGGCGGCTTTTGGTATAATTAGAGCATCGAGTGGGGGTATGCTTACACAAGGCTTTCATTATGCCCATATATACCTTATGACCTGTCTGCGGGCATCGTTTCGTAGAACTACTCTCTAGCACGAACGGGTGTACTATGGAGAATCGTCGTCTCATAGTAGGAAGTACAGCGACAAGCAGCAGCCATCGCAGCCTGAGCAGCCTCCTCCGATAGCCAGTTGTCCGAGACGCATCCCCCCGATCTCAAGATGACGTTCCTGTCGTTACCCCTGGCAGAAGTGATAACGGACCAAGGAAGCGGGCGATCTACGTACGACACACGTTAGACAGGATCAGAGGGCGCTCGAGGGGCAAGGCAAAAAAACCGTGGATCGAAGGGGGTATTTTACCCATGCAAGCACAACAGCACGGCGACCTTTCGACACCGCCAGCGGAAAAAACTCAAAGCGGGCAGGTACAGACCATGTCTGAAGCAAGAGAGCCTGAAACCAGCACCAGCAGAATTGGAAACCCGGAAGAATCAGAAGACCTGAACATGGAGGTCCTCCTGGCCTCGGCGAACAATCCCACCAGCCTCAAACGTGGCGATGTTGTCGAAGGGGAAATCGTGCGCATCGACCAGGATGAGATTCTGGTCGATATCGGCCTCAAGTCAGAGGGCGTGCTCTCAACAAAGGAACTGCCGGCCAGCGGCTATGGCTCGCTGAACGAGTTAAAAGTGCACGACAAGGTGCTTGTCTATGTCGTGCAGCCAGAGACACCGGACGGCCATGCCGTGCTCTCGCTGAGGAAAGCCAACGCTGAGCGCCAGTGGCGTCTGGTTGAAGAGCAATACCGCAACAACGACTTGATCAGGGCGCGCGTCATTGACTACAACAAGGGCGGCCTGATCGTCGATGTCAACGGCATCCGTGGCTTCGTACCAATCTCACAGATCCAGAGCCTGAAGCGTGAGGAGGTAGCGGCGGGCGGGGAGAGTCAGGAGACGGCGGCCAAGCTGGCCGGCATGAAGGACAAAGAGCTGCAGCTCAAGATTATCGAGATTAACCGCGCCCGTAATCGGCTGATCCTCTCCGAGCGTCAGGCGGTGCAGGAGTGGCGGCAGCGGCGACGCGAGGAGCTGCTGGATGAGCTGAAGCCGGGCGAGATTCGCAAGGGGCGGGTGAGCAATCTCGCCAACTTCGGGGCCTTTGTTGACCTTGGTGGGGCCGATGGCCTCGTCCATATCAGCCAGCTAGCCTGGAGCCGTGTCAATCATCCCAGCGAGGTCTTGCATGTTGGCCAGGAGGTCGAGGTGCAGGTCCTGAGCGTCGACAAAGAGAAGAAGAAGATCGCGCTCTCCATCAAGAAGGCCGAGGTTGATCCCTGGACGACGGTCGAGCAGCGCTACTCGCCTGGCCAGCTGGTGACGGGCACGATTACCAAGATCGCCCCCTTTGGGGCCTTTGCCCGGATCGAAGACGGCATCGAGGGTCTCATTCACCTCTCAGAGCTGCCTCCCGGGATGGACCCCAAGACCAGCCTGCACGAAGGGCAGCAGCTCCAGCTGCGCATTCTGCGCATTGATCCTGAGCGTCGTCGTCTTGGCCTCAGCCTGCGTCAGGTCGAGGAGCCGGACAGTGCCAAGGCCCAGGCCCAAGGCCAGGGTCAGGGGCAGAGCCAGGGGCAGAATCAGCAGGCGGCTTCCAGCGGAGGCTCGGCTGAGACTACCACCAGGGGGACCACAGATGATAAAATGAAGCTGTCCCTCGAAGAGGTGGCCAGACGTCAGGAGAGCGCGCAACACCAGCAAGAGGGACGTAGCGAGCGCCGCGAACGTGGTGAGAAAGGTGAGCGAGAAGGGCGTGGCGAGCGCCGCGAACGCACTGAGAAAAGTGAGCCATCCTTGCTCGACCACCTGCCGCTGGGTGACGATGGTGAGATCACCGCTATGGCTGAGGCTTTTCGGGCCGCTGCTCGTCAGCGCAATAAGAATCTGACAACCGAGGAAACGGAGGGTTCTGGCAGCTAGCGCGCACCTGTTGCGTTGCGGAGCATGGTGCTGGGTCGCAGCCTGTAGCAGAGGAGCGAGGGAAGGCCCCAAGGGAAAACAGGAGACCGGTGGTGGTGGCTGAGCCTGCGCTGTGGGCCTGGCCCAGCGAGTGCGCTCCGCTCCTGAACGAGAAAAAGAAGCGCTAAAGTACAGCCACGTACTGGCACGCTTCAGGATAGGCCAGGCAAACCAGCCGTTGAGGGCTGGCCGATGACTCGTTCTAGCTGAAGGGAGGCCTGGGCTACCACCGGGTTGAGCGATGGCATCTGCACCGGACGCTAGAGCGTGCATGCGCACCTGAACAGCTGATCTGATTCGACCTCCTTGCTGCGACAGGCGAGAGTGGAGCAGTGAGGGGGTCGCTTGTTTCAGCGTGTAGAGGAGTGATCCATGGATGACGGCAATGCCCCAGGTCGTTCTTGCTTGACGCTGCAAAGAAGGGTGTTGTATGATGAATTACCAAGTTTACCTGAGCGACACAGAGGGCTCGGTTCCACCCTCTGCCACTGAAAGGGGGGTGACAAACAGGTGAACGACAGGGATAGAGATAGATTTGATAAATTCACCGAGCGAGCCAGGAAGGTCCTGAGCCTCGCCCAGGAGGAAGCCCAGCGCTTCCAGCATAATTACATCGGGACAGAGCACCTCCTTTTGGGCCTCGTACGCGAGGGCGAAGGTGTGGCCGCCAAGGTTCTGGCGAATCTGGGTGTCGAGCTGAACAAGGTGCGCAGCGCCGTTGAGTTCATTATTGGGCGCGGTGACCGTATCGTGCTTGGGGAGATTGGCCTGACCCCCCGGGCCAAGAAGGTCATCGAGCTGGCAGTGGACGAGGCGCGCCGCCTGAATCACCATTACATCGGCACCGAGCACCTTCTGCTTGGCCTGGTGCGCGAGGGTGAGGGAATCGCCGCCGGTGTCCTGGAAAGCCTGGGTGTCAACCTGGAGAAGGTGCGCACACAAACGATCCAGGTGCTCAGCCAGTCTGGCTCGCCCCATGAGCGCGATGCCAAGCACTCCAAGACGCCGACGATCGACGCGATGGGCGTCGATCTGACAGCCGATGCCCGTGCGGGGAAACTCGATCCGATTATTGGACGCCATCAGGAGATCGAGCGGGTCATTCAGATCCTGTCGCGTCGTACCAAGAATAATCCCGCGCTTATCGGCGAACCTGGTGTCGGTAAGTCGGCAATCGTTGAGGGCCTGGCGCAGCGCATCGTCGCCGGCGAGGTCCCTGAGACCATCGCGGGCAAACGTCTGCTCACGCTGGATGTCGGCTCCCTGGTGGCAGGCACCAAGTACCGTGGCGAGTTTGAAGAGCGCCTGAAGAAGATCATCGAGGAGATCCGCAATAGTCGCGACTGTATCATCTTCATCGATGAGGTCCACACGCTGGTGGGGGCTGGCGCCGCAGAGGGTGCGGTCGATGCGGCCAATATCCTGAAGCCGGCTCTGGCTCGCGGCGAGATCCAGTGTATCGGCGCGACAACGCTCGATGAGTACCGCAAGTATATCGAGCGCGATGCCGCTCTGCAGCGCCGCTTCCAGGAGGTCATCGTGCGCGAGCCAACCATTGAGGAGACAATCGAGATCCTCAAGGGAATCCGCGAGCGCTATGAGGCCCACCACCGCTTGACGATCACGGATGAGGCTCTCAAGGCGGCGACGGAGATGGCCAGCCGCTATATTACCGATCGCTTCATGCCCGATAAGGCCATCGACCTGATCGATGAGGCCGCCAGCCGCGTGCGCATGCAGCATTCGCTGGCCCCGCTCAACCTGAAAGAGGCCAAGAAGGGCCTGGAGGCGGTGCTCCGCGAGAAGGAGGCTGCTATCCAGCAGCAGGATTACGAGCTGGCCGCCGAACTGCGCGACCGTGAGGTGAAGCTGCGCGAGCGTATTGCCAAGCTGGAGGCCGGTTGGCAGAAAGAGCGTGGGAGCGATCGCCCCGTGGTTGGCGAGGAGGAGATCGCTCAGATCGTCTCGATGTGGACCGGCATCCCGGTGATGCGCATCGCTCAAGAGGAGTCTCAGCGCCTGCTCCATATGGAGGAGGCTCTCCATAAGCGCGTCATCGCCCAGGATGAGGCTATTGAGAAGATTGCGCGCGCCGTCCGTCGTGCTCGCGCCGGCCTGAAAGATCCGAAGCGCCCCATCGGCTCCTTCATCTTCCTCGGCCCAACCGGCGTCGGTAAGACCGAGCTGGCCCGCGCCCTTGCCGAGTTCATGTTTGGCAGCGAGGACGCCCTGATCAAGATCGACATGTCAGAGTTCATGGAGCGCCATGCCGCCGCTCGCCTGGTCGGCGCTCCCCCGGGCTATGTCGGCTATGAGGAGGGCGGCCAGTTGACGGAGGCCGTACGCCGTAAGTCCTACAGTGTGATCTTGCTCGATGAGATCGAGAAGGCCCATCCCGATGTCTTCAATATGCTCCTCCAGATCCTGGAGGATGGAAAGCTGACCGATGCGAAGGGCCGCACGGTGGACTTCCGCAATACGATCATTATCATGACGTCGAATGTGGGCGCCACCTTGTTGAACCGCGAGGCGTCGATCGGCTTCAAGCTGACGAAGGATAAGGAGCAGGCGTATAAGAGCGAGTACGAGGAGATGAAGAACAAGGTTCTCGGCGAGCTGAAGAATACCTTCAAGCCCGAGTTCCTGAACCGTATCGATGAGGTCATCGTCTTCCACTCGCTCCGCCGCGAGGATATGTATCAGATCGTCGATCTGTTGCTCAATCGCGTGCGCAATCAGCTGACAGAGCAGCAGATCGAGCTGGTGGTCCCGCAGCCTGCCAAGGACTTCTTGATCAAGGAAGGCTTCGATCCACAGTACGGCGCTCGCCCGTTGCGGCGCACGATCCAGCGCCTGGTTGAAGATCCGCTGGCCGAGGGTCTGCTCCAGGGTCGCTTCCATGCCGGCGATGTGGTCGAGGCGGTGGTGGTCAACAATGCTCTCGAACTGCAGGTGCGCAGTCGGCTGGAGCAATTGCCCGCTCCAGCTTCGCCGCAGGCGGCGCTCTCTGCCGGGAGCAGTGAGGGCAGCCCCGCCGGTGAAACCTTGCCAGGTTGATAGTGTGCAGAGGAGAGCCACTCTGGCGCGTCTCGCGCGCCGCAGGCTCTCCTCTTTTTTTGTCCTCGTTCGCTTGTTTCCTTACTTGGTGCCCGCTGGCAATGCCGGCAGCTGAGAGGTGCTCTCCTTACGCCTGTCTGATGAGGTGCCGGTCAGGCAGGCTGTCCAGGTCTACAATGCAAAATGACGTGCTTTGAAGCAAGCGTTCTGGTTGTGTAAGCCTATGCCCAAATCTCGCACACGCTTTGTATGCCAGCAGTGTGGTGGGGAGCAGACGAAGTGGCTGGGACGCTGCCCCGATTGCGGCGCCTGGAACACCCTAGAAGAGGTCTCCCTTCCCGAAATGCCAGCGGCGGCTTCCGCCCCTCAGCGCCGCTATGCCTTGTTGACAGGGGCGGCTGCGACCGCGGGGGCCTCTGCCGCTCCCCTGGTGCCGCAGCCCCTGACCCAGGTGAAGGCGCTCTCTCACGAGCGCCTTTCGGTTGGCTACGCCGAAATGGACCGCGTGCTCGGTGGCGGCCTCGTGCCTGGCTCGCTCACGCTGGTCGGTGGCGAACCGGGTATTGGCAAGTCAACCTTGCTGCTGCAGGTCTCAGGCCATATTGCCGAGCGGGTAGGGCCGGTCCTCTATGTTTCGGGTGAGGAATCGAGCGAGCAGATCAAGATGCGCGCCGAGCGCCTGGAGATCACTGGTGAGCGTCTCTATCTGCTAGCAACGGTCGAGCTGGAAGTGATCTGCGAGGCCATTGCTCGCCTCAAACCGGCCCTGGTGGTGGTCGATTCCATTCAGACGGTCTTCGCCACTCATCTGACCTCAGCGCCAGGGAGTATCAGCCAGGTGCGCGAGTGTACGCTGCATCTGATGCAGGTGGCGAAGAGTAGTCACATCCCCATGTTCATCATCGGCCATGTCACGAAGGAGGGGACGGTGGCAGGTCCCAAAGCTCTGGAGCACATTGCCGATTGTGTGCTCTATCTGGAAGGGGAGCGTTACCATACCTATCGGCTGCTGCGTGGGGTCAAGAATCGCTTCGGCGCGACCCATGAGGTGGGGGTCTTTGAGATGCACGGGGAGGGCCTGCAGGAGGTCCCCAATCCGTCGGCTCTCTTTTTGTCCGAACGGCCCGGGGCCGCCAGTGGTTCGGCGGTGGTGGTGAGTATGGAAGGAACGCGCCCGCTGCTGGTGGAGGTCCAGGCTCTGGTGACTCCCAGCAATTTCGGAATCGCTCGCTGTACGGCCAATGGCATTGAGCATAATCGCCTGCTGATGCTGCTGGCAGTCTTGACTAAGCGGGTCGGCCTGGCCCTGGGCAATCACGATGTCTATACTAACGTGGTGGGTGGCTTCACGTTGGAAGAGCCAGCTGTTGATTTGGGAGTGGCTGCCGCGATCGCTTCGAGCTATCGCGACCGGCGTATCCCGCCCGACCTGGCCTTGATTGGCGAGGTGGGCCTCTCGGGAGAGTTACGCCCTGTCAGTCGCCTGGGACTGCGCGTCCGCGAGGCGGCGAAGCTGGGCTTCAAACGCTGCCTGGTCCCGGCCAGCGGACGCACGGAGCGGGTGCGCCGCGAGTTGGAGGGGGCGGGGCTGGCTGAGGAGTGCCGGGTCATTCCCGCCAGTACTCTTGCAGTTGCCCTGGAAATCGCGCTACACTAACCAGCAAAGGTGGCTCTTGTCCCGTGACTGGAGCATCTGCTGAGTTTAAAGAAAGGAGGTGAGCGTTTCGTGCCTTATCGTGGTTCTGGCCCCCAGAGGTCGATCGTTGCTCTTGATTCTGACCCGGGAAAACGGTATACTCTATAGCTGGCATGACGATTTTTGTGATTCGACGGGCGCGTTTCTGGCGGTTCAGCACAGCAGGCCAGGCCCTGTTATCCGGAATCATCGTTCTTGTCCGTCTCATTATCATCTATTCTGCTCCTGCCCGCATGCTTTACCTCACGCTGGCCCGTCGTCGGTGGTCAAACCTCTCACCCTTCTGGAGGCTGATGGGATGTCTGTTAATACAATCGCTCGCTGCATTGGGGCACTTTTGGCTGCCAGCGTCAGTTTCTTCGTCTTCTTTGTTGAGCATCCACTTGCAACACCCTTGCTTGAAAAGCTTGAGTGGTCTGCCGCAATTGCGTTTGCCTGCGGACTTATTGCCTTTGTGATTACTCCCTACGTGACCATTGTCCCCTATCGTTGGGTAAGTCACCAGCTGCGGACGGTGGCGGTCAGCGATCTGATCGCGGGTACCATTGGGTTGATTGTGGGCCTGCTGATCTCCGTGCTCTTTGGTATTCCGCTGGGAGCTTTGCCGGAGAACTGGGGGCATATTCTGCCTGTGGTGGCGGCCATCATCTGTGGTTATTTAGGGGCAATGGTGGCCGTCCTGCGCAAGAGCGAATTAGCGCATATGTTTCAGTCGCTCTTTCTGACACGCCGTCGGGAGCGGGAGGAGGAGCGTGAGCGCGAGCGCGAGCGTGAACGCGCGAAGGAGGCGGAGGCCCTGGCCAGCGCGGCGGGGCCGCAGATCTTGCTCGATACGAGCGCCATTATCGATGGTCGTATTGCTGATATCAGCCAGACGGGCTTTATCTTTGGGAAGCTGGTGGTGCCACGCTTTGTGCTCAACGAGCTGCAGCGGATTGCTGATTCAGCTGATACGCTCCGACGGAATCGCGGGCGGCATGGTCTGGAGATGTTGAATCGCTTGCAGAAGGATGCAACGGTGCCGGTGGAGATTATGGATACGGATATGGAGAGCAGCTCGGAGGAGGTCGATAGCAAGCTGGTAAAGCTGGCGCGCGCGCTCCATTGTCCGATTATCACCAACGATTTCAATCTCAACCGCGTTGCCGAGCTGCAGGGGGTGAAGGTTCTCAATATTAATGAGCTGGCGAATGCGGTGAAGCCGGTCCTTCTGCCTGGTGAGGAGATCGCGATTAAGATTATGCAGGATGGCAAGGAGCTGGGTCAGGGCGTAGGCTATCTGGATGATGGGACGATGATTGTCGTGGAGGGGGGCCGCCAGTATATGAATATGACGATCGATGTGACGGTGACACGGGTGATTCAGACGGTCGCCGGGCGTTTGATCTTCGCTTATCCAAAGCAGAGCAGCGGCAGTGCTACCTCCAGCAATCAGGGGCAGTCGACCGGCAAACAGCGTCAGGGCTAGCCTTGAGTAGGGAACTGGGGAGCGAAAAGACGGCAGCTCCCGGCCAGCTTCAAGTTCAAGGCCAGCGGGTCGCTGGAGCAGAGGCAGTTTGGCTTGGGTGAGAGCGACAAGAAAAAAGGGGGACCTGGCTCTCTCTGGCTGCCAGAGAACGTCATAGTAGATGTCGGGTAGGCACCAGTCAGACGGTGCCTCTCATTATAGGCGGAGGCGTTGGTGGATTATTGCTATGCAAGAACGAGCCGCTGTGGTAATTGTGGCTGCCGGCAGTAGCCGGCGTATGGCCGGTCGCGATAAGCTCTGGACCCCGCTGGCCGGGCGCTTGACGCTGGCCCGCACTGTCGATGCTTTTGAGTGTTGCCCGCTGATTAAGGCGATTGTCCTGGTGGTCCACCCTGCTCGTGAGGCCGAGGCCTGTGAGCTGTTGGCTGAGGAGGGTTGGCGTAAGGTGGTCGCGGTGGTGGCCGGTGGGCCGCGCCGTCAGGATTCGGTGCGCCTGGGCCTGGAGGCTTTGGCTCGCCGTTCGCCAGAAACCCAGTGGGTGCTCGTGCATGATGGGGCGCGTCCTTTTGTCTCTTCTTCCCTGATTGAGGCGGGTTTACAAACTGCCCGCCTGCATCAGGCGGCGGTGGCCGCGGTTCCGGTCAAGGATACGCTGAAGGTGGTTGAGGGAGGCTATGTCTGTGAGACGCCAGAGCGCGCTCACTTGTGGGTGGTGCAGACACCGCAGGTCTTCGCCTTTTCTCTGCTCTGGGAAGCTCATCATGCTCACTCCATTCAGGCAATGAAGGAGGAGGTGAGCGATGATGCGGCACTGGTGGAGCGCCTGGGCTACCGTGTCGTGATTTTCCCCGGCTCGTACACCAATATGAAGATTACAACGCAGGAGGATTTCCTGCTGGCGGAATATCTGGTGCATCAGGAGACGTGGCCGCGATGACGTTGCGAATTGGCTGTGGGTTCGATGCTCATGCCTTTGCTCCCGAGCGACCGCTGGTGCTGGCGGGGGTCGCTGTCCCTTCAGAGATGGGCCTGGCTGGTCATTCGGATGCCGATGTGGTGATCCATGCAGTGGTGGATGCCTTGCTGGGAGCGGCAGCCCTCGGCGATATCGGAATGCATTTCCCTTCTCATGATCCTCGCTGGAAGGATCAGCCGAGCGCTCTTTTTTTGACGTTCGCGCGCGATCTGCTCCGCCAGCATGGCTGGCGTGTGGTCAACGTCGATGCAACGGTCATTGCGCAGCGTCCTCGTCTGGCTCCGTATGTGATGGCGATGCGCTCGCGGCTGGCCGAGCTGCTTGAGCTGCCGCTGGCACAGGTCAGTGTCAAGGCGACGACGACCGACGGCCTGGGCTTTACAGGCCGTGGCGAAGGCATCGCTTGCTCGGCAGTGGCCCTGCTGGAAGAGGCGGCAGCTGGCTGACTTCCCCTTTGTGTCCCCTGGCCTTCTCTTCGTCGGTGGTCGAAAGGTAGCAGCTTCCCCTTCTCCGCTGGCCTCCGCAAGGTGATCCGGCGATCTGGTTCAGGGTAGGGAGCTTGCCTTTAGCTTAAGAAGTAGCGATTGAGCAGCTGGTCGACGATCTGTTCGTACTGCTCTTTGCGCCAGCTATCGTCAGCAATGTGATCGATCATAGACCCTGGAGGGTGGCCTGTAGCTGCTCAGCCAGAGAGGGCAGACCCGCGCGCAGCTCACCTGTAAGTCCGTCGATAGCGGGTGTGATATGGTTGGAGAGTGTAGCATCAACTTTTTGCTCCAGGGCGCTAAGCTGATGGCGCAGATGCTCTTCGATCGCAGGAGCACTCTGGGTGAGCTGCTCTAAGTGCGCTTCCTGGCGGCTCAGGTGATCTTGCATGGCCTGACGATGATCTGCGAGAATCTGCTGAACGCTCTCCTTCAGGTGATGGTTGCTGACTTCCAGCTGCTCTGTCAGGGTGTTGTCCATCGACTGCCTCAGTTCTGCAGTGGATTGCAAGAGCCGATCTTGCCACTCTTGTTCCTCTTCCTCGATCATTGTGATAGCCCGCAGTATTTGCTGAGCCAGGTCACTATCATTCTGATGAATCTTCTCTTCTAGTGTCTGCACTGCCTCCGAGAGGGTCTCTTTCAGTTGCTGAAGCTGTTCATTGAGCGGTTGGGTATCGACGGCGATGGCCGTGAGCTGCTCCCTGAGAGTCTGGAGAGAGGTAGAGAGAGCGGTGAGGTCTTGCTGCCGAGGAAGCTGTCCAAGGGCCTCGTGAAGATCCTGAAAGCTGCGCGTGAGGCGCTCTTCCTCGGATAGGCGAAGGGAAGAACCCTCAAGCCTGAGAAAGCTGATCGATAGATTGGCTTTTCCTGACCTGTGGGGGCTTCAGCCCAGAGCCGGAGCATGGCAGCCTGTTCCGCCCCATCTCCGCTTGTAGAGCACGGCAGCAGGCTGCCAGCAGCTCCCACTCTGGGGAGAGAGAAGAGGCTAGCCGCGTACGGGTAGGCCCAGCAGCTGACGGGTAAGCTGGATATGGCCTAAATGCAGAGCTGAATGCTCTACGGCGTGCAGGAGGGCGTCGCGCGCGATCAAAGGGCGATCTGTGGGGGCATAGCGATAGGTGGTTGGCCCACTCACAGGCTCCTGCAGGCGGGCATCTGGAAGCCTATCCAGAACCTCATGCATCGCTTGTAGCCAGCGTTCATAGTGCTCCTTTAAGGCTGCAAAGTCTCCACGGGCATGAAACTCGGCAGCACGGTCGCGCGCGATCTGGCGCTGCCCGACGAGAACGAGCACCCAGTACTCGGCGGCTCCAACCAGATGAGTGGCTAGTGCGAAGAGGGTGTTAGTTTCGGGCAGTTCAAGCGGACGGTTCAGATCAGCCTCTGGCACGTCTTCGAGCTGCGAAAGGGCATCGCGCGAGATGCGCTCCAGAATATGAGCAAAGCACGCTCCTTCACTCACGCTCATCAGATTTCCTCCATCGAACAGAATAGCTCTGGCAGGGAAGAAGGCGGATACCATCAAGCTGCAGATTGCTTCCTCTCTGCTGATGATCCCCTGTAATCGTATCACCTGTTGGCTGCCGGGGAGGAGGCAGAGAAAGATTGGCGAGCTGAGCGCATCCCAGCTGAAGGCGGAGCGGGGCGAGGGCCGCGAGGAGGAAGCGCCCGTTATGACTGGCGGCAGATCAGGCCGAGACCCTGCGCCGCCGCGAGGCGGACTGCAGCCAATAAGCTGGCGCCGTAGGCTGGGAGCACTTCATCGATCAGGCGCATATCCTGGCCCTGGCCTTGCTCCTGGCCCGCGGCCAATCCCTGGCGAAAGCGGTCGTAGTCCCTGGCGGCCTCCTCGGCCTCTGGGGCTGTGACTGTACGCAGGCAGTGAGCCAGCCTCTGGACCTCGGCGGGCGTCAGGTAGCCGATGTACTTGTAGTGGCCGAGAGTAGTGCCGGAGAAGCTCGCCTGCGGAGCGGACCTGAAGCCGTCTTCAAATGGGAGGGCGCGCCGTCCACAAGCCAGGTACTCAAAAAGCGCCAGCGCCGCAGGCGAGAGAGCAGCTAGCCAGCCGCGCAGGCGTAGCACATTGGGATGCTGCCCAAGAAAGAAGCCCTCTGGGACCTGCTCCTCCATATCAGGACTGGCCACCTCAAAGTAGGTTTCGCTCAGCTGCAGTGGACTGCCGTTAGCTTCCTCTGGCTGGCTCAGCAGACCTACCGCGGCCTGCCTCGCTCTTGCCTGCTGCTCTGTCGTGGCCAGGGCCTCGTCACCTCGGACACAGTAGTGCTCAACGATGGCGCTCCAGACTGTCGCCAGCGCCTCTGAACAGCGATGGAGATGTGGGACATGGCGGTAGAGATAGCGATCGCTGAGGGCCGTGAACTCTTCAGCAGAGCAGAGCAGGCGATATTCATAGAGGCTGTGGGGACCGCGAGGCAGGGCAGCGACAAAGGCCACCGCCCGTGGCCAGGTGCGCGCCGACTGCATTGCAGCGGGTAAAAAAGCCTCCTCGTATGCCAGGCGCGTGGCAGCGTAGAGCGCCTCAACCTCCCCGACCTCATTGGCTGCCAGCCAGCGCGCGAAAGCTGGCATGACTAACTCCCGGTAACTCCTCCAGTCAAAGCCATAGACCAGCATCGCTTTTGCTCTTCTTGCCGTTGTCTACTCACTTGCCCGTGGCCACCAACCAGTGCCCCGGAGCGAAGCAGCCAGAAACCTGGATCAATGCTATCTGGCAGAGCAGACGCCGGCGGCGCTAGTACCGGACCATCTGCTCTGTAACTCTGCTCTACCTTTATCGTACTCGCATATGGGGATTTTCCCAAACTGCTAGCTCTATGGTACTCTGAGAAGAAATGGACGGCTGGCGCGCTTGACGCCATCGCCTGCTGCTTTCTTCCCAGAAATGAAGGATGCTACTGCTCCTGTATCTTAGAAAAGAGGGTTGTTTTGTGCAAAGATGGTGACAGCGTAATATCCATTCTGTTTTTCAGTTGAGGAGCTGATAGCCCTATGGCTGATCAAGAACATACTGAGGGTAGAGAGCAGATTATTCCTGATTTCTACGATCAGGAAACACAAATCTTTGAAGAGTTGGATGCTCCCGAGCCGGTGCGTCCGTGGTGGCGACAGAGGCGTTGGCAGGTGATCATCAGCCTTATTTTACTGCTCGTGCTCATTGGGGGAAGTGTCTTGACAGTAGTGGCGCTCAGGCGTGGGCGAGTGAGCTATCAATATCAGCGTGTCACGCGCGGCACCTTTACCCAGGTAGTCAGTGCCACTGGTACCTTGCAGGGGACCGTCTATAATGTCAATGCCCCCACGAATGGTAAAATCAGCGCTCTCTATGTCAGCGTGGGCCAGCAGGTACGCGCTGGCCAGGTACTCGCGAAGCTTGACTCGACCTCGTTGCAAGACGCCGTCAATCAGGCCCAGGCTCAGGTCGATGCTGCCCAGACGGCCCTCACCGATGCCCAGAACAACCTCAACAAGGTTGAAGCTCAGGCCAATGCCAGCGTGGCCACAGCCTACGATCAGGAGCAGAATGCCCTCTATAACTGTGATCATCCGGCTCTGAATCAGTCGGTACCTCCCAACTGCAAGCAACTGGCTGAGGACCAATACGCCCAGGCTCAGAGCCAGGCAGCGGCGCAGATCGCCTCGGCCCAGGCGCAAGTGGACAACGCCCAGAGCCAGCTAAAGACCGCTCAGGCCCAGCTCACGGCGGCCCGACACAATCTGGACCTGACCACTATCACCGCTCCGCATGCTGGGGTGGTCGCCACTATCAATGGCAGCGTCGGCAGCTATCCCGGCGGCTCTCTCAGCGGGATCTCCGGCGGCGCAAGTGGTAGCGGGCAGGGCGGTGGGGGGAGTGTGGGGTCAGGAAGCAGCGCGGGAAGCCCTGCCACTACGGCCTTTATGCAGCTTGTCGATCTCTCCAGCCTCCAGATCACGGCCAATGTCAATGAGGCCGACATTGGTGCTGTCAACACAGGCCAGCAGGTCCACTTTACGGTCAGCGCCTATGGCAACCGCCAGTTCAGCGGCACCATTCGCGCTATCTCGCCCCTTGGCCAAAGCGTTTCCAACGTCGTTACCTACCCGGTCACAATCAATATAGACCTCAGCAGTGCGCGCGATGCTCATCTGCTTCCAGGAATGACTGCGAACCTGACCATTACTACCCTTGAACATGAGGATGTTCTGCTCATCCCGATCGATGCCGTCAACTTCGCCCGCAGTGCCGCCAACCTGGCCCAGCGCAATGGAACGCCGGTCATTGATCCTGCTCAGATCAAGGCAGCCTCTGCTCAGGCGCGTCAGCTTCTGCAGGAGCTGCGCAATCTTCCGCCGGGCGAGCAACCGACGCCGGGCTACGTGCTGGAGCGCGCTGGGGAGCGCTGGGTAGTCAAACCGGTTGTTCTCGGCCTGACCGATGGCAACACCTACGAAGTGCTGGCTGGTCTAGCAGTTGGTGAGAGCCTCGTCACTGGGGCCCAGGGTGGCCCATTTACCTCCCTCAACCAGGGAGGCAGCTAGACGACGGTTGTGGTCTAATAGAGGCAGGGAGGCAGGGAGGCATTCATCCCCGAGGCACCGCTCGGGAGAAAGGGCCGCAAGCTCGCAAGCTCTCCATCAGAGCAGCTATCTGTATGTCTGCCGAGAAGAGGGAGCTGATCCTCAGCGCTAGAGAGAAGAGAAGAACTATGAGCGACCGAGAAGTACAACTGGCACAGGGCAACGAACGGTCCGTTCCTGCGACCCAGCGACGCCCGCCGATTGTGCTTGTGCGCAACCTGACCAAAATCTACCGACTGGGCGAAACCACCGTCCCGGCTCTGCGGGGAGTCTCGTTGGCCGTCAGGGCCGGTGAGTTCGTGGCTATCATGGGGCCTTCTGGCTCAGGAAAGACAACCTTTATGAATCTACTGGGCTGTTTGGATCGGCCCACCGGTGGCGACTATTGGCTGGTGGGGCGCAGAGTCAGCCGGATGACCCCGGATGAGCTGGCCAACGTGCGCAATCGGCGCATCGGCTTCGTCTTTCAAGGCTTTCATCTGCTAGCCCGCTCTACTGCTCTCCAGAATGTTGCTCTGCCTTTGATGTACGCCGGACTCTCGCGTGCTGAGCAAGAGCGACGTGCGCGTCGCGCGCTTGAGCTGGTTGGCCTTGGCAGCCGGCTGCACCATCGTCCCTCACAGCTATCTGGGGGCCAGCAGCAGCGCGTTGCCATTGCCCGGGCCCTGGTCAATAATCCGGCCCTACTGCTCGCTGACGAGCCGACCGGCAATCTTGATAGTCGAACCAGCATTGAGATCATGGCTATTCTGCAGGCTTTGAATGTCCGGGGCCTGACGATTGTTCTTGTAACCCATGAGGCCGACATCGCTGCCTATACTCGACGGCGTATTCTCTTCCGTGATGGGCAAATCGTGAGCGATGAGCCAGTCGTGGCGACGCGCTCGGCCCAGGATGAGCTGCTCCAATTCTATCAGAGCGGTTCCGCCAGCAATGACGGCTATCGAGCGCTTCCTGCGGAGGGAGGGCAATGAGCGATCCAGTTGAGCCTGACCGCCAGGCAGCAGCAAGGACAGAATTATTGGCCCGGCAGGTCCGTGGGCGAAGTGGGACGCGGGCATCTCCATCGCCAGCGCTGCCCGTAGAGGGTGGTAGGCAGCGTTGGGAGGGCCGGGCAATCCATCGTGGCAGCCTGCTCGTGGCCAACTTTGTGAGCGCCTTTGAATCCCTGTGGGCAAACCGTCTACGTTCGCTACTCACCACCCTTGGGGTCGTCATCGGAGTGGCGGCTGTCATCGCGGCCATGACCCTGACCCAGGGGGCCAGTGTACTGATCCAGGCGCGTTTGAGCGTCTTGGGAACCAACACCTTACTGATCATCCCTGGGGCAGCTACCAGCAGTGGAGCCTTCAGCTCGCTTGGCTCGCAGCAGAGCCTGACCCAGGGAGATGCCGACGCTTTAGCCCCCATCCCGCACGTTGTCCAGGTCTCGCCAGTGCTCTCACTCGGAGCGCAGGTGATCTACGGCAGCCAGAACTGGAATACGCGCATCCAGGGGGTCTACCCGGGCTATCGACAGATCCAGGGCTGGGAGGTTGCCAGTGGGCGCTGGCTGAATGCTCATGATGAGCTGACGGGTTTGCCAGTCGCTGTGCTCGGCCAGGTGGTAGCTAACAGTCTTTTTGGACCGTCCGGCACCAATCCTGTTGGCCAGACGATCCGCATCGGCACCCAGATGTTTCGCGTTGTGGGTGTCCTGCAGCCGAAAGGCTCCTTTGGGGCCTTCTCTCAAGATGATGTTGTGTTTGTTCCTTTTACCGCCGCCTTAATACGTCTCAAAAACAGCAGCTATGTCGATCAGATTCAAGTTCTAGTTGATAAAGCTGAACATGTCGATGCGGTGCAGCGCGCAGTCAATGCCACCCTGGTGAAGCGCCATCGCATCGGCGCTGGAAGTCCCGCTGACTTTCAGATTCGCAATGCCAACCAGTTGCTGCAGACAGCCCAGCAGGCAACTCAGACCTTAACCCTGCTGCTCGTAGGGATTGCGGGCATCTCCTTGACAGTGGGAGGGATCGGCATCATGAACATCATGCTGGTCTCGGTCACGGAGCGAACACGAGAGATTGGCATTCGGATGGCTGTCGGTGCGCGACGGCGGGATATTCGCAATCAGTTCCTCATTGAGGCCCTGACGCTCAGCTCTCTAGGTGGCATACTTGGGATCGCCCTCGGCTTGTTAGTTGGCTGGCTCATGACGACGAACTTTGGAGTGCCTTTTGTGCCTCAGCCGCTATCGATCCTGCTGGCTTTTGGGGTTTCGGCTCTTGTGGGGGTAACCTTTGGCTTCTATCCGGCAGTACGTGCGGCGCGGCTCGATCCGATCATTGCCCTGCGCACAGAGTGAGCAGGGCTGGGCTGCTCTTGATCTCGAGGACCAGCCACTGCTCACTCTACGTGCAAGCCTGCTGAGTCAATCCCCGGCGGAGAGCAAGCCGGGGGAGATGCGCTCTGTGCCGACTGGGTCCGGTTGCTCCTTCCTATCGCTCTCGTCCCTGTTCTCCGCCCTCGGAAGAGGGGCCATCGGCTGTCAGGCTGGCCAGCCAGGGCGGGAGCGTTGAAGACCCTGGATCTGTCTGCCGCTCTCCAGGCGAAGGCGCGGGAGTAGATGGTCCTGGAGACCCGGGCTGGGGCGAGAGCTGGGGGGGCATCTCATGGAGGCCGCTACCGGTACCGGGGCCGGTCGGAAGAGACATTCCCTCGGCGGGAACCAGGCTGGTAGTTGGGAAAAGGAAATTCCCATTGAAAGGGCTGGTTCCGTGCGGTGGGAAGGCGAGATTCGAGGCCACCGGGAGCTCGCCCGTTGTGGGCATCAGGCTGGTGGTCGGGAAGAGAAAATTGCGCTTGAGGCGACTGGAGGCGGGGCCGCCGGAGGTCGCACGGCTGGTGGCCGGACGCCGTGCCGTATCTTCCAGGGGGCTGGAAGGAGAAGCGCTCTGCCTGTGCTGGGCCGAGGAGGAGCTGCCGGGGGTCACCGTCAGCCCGGTCGGCGTGAGTGGCAAATCATGGGCGACCGTGGTAGACAGGGGCGATGGTCGGGTCGAGGCCGGCGAGGGAGCTGCGGTCGATGGAGACATCGACATGGGCATAGAGGTGGCCGGCTGCATTTGCGTTGGAGCAGCGGCAAAGGACTCGCTGGGCGGGGCTGGCATTGCCTTGCTCAGGAGAAGTGGCGCCTGTTGAGCGGAAACGGCTGCCGGCTGCCAGTTGCTGCCCAAGGTGAGGCTGCTGGGGCTGCCCTCCAGAGGTAAGGGCAGGGGATTGCCCGCCAAATCGCGGTCACCTGCCAGGCTCTCCGGGCTGCGGGTGCGGCGCCAGGGGCGCGCGCCGGAGGCCAGACGCGGGCGCGGCAACGGCTCAGGAGCAATGTAGTGGCGCAGGAGGAGTACGCCCACCAGAATCAAGGCCAGTAGCAGCAAGACGATGCCTGTCACCACTGGAAGAAAGCTCAGATTGTTGCGCTGGGCGATGCGTGTCGTGGCCGCTGTATTGTCATTGCTCTGCTGGCCATTATCGGTATTGCCATTTGTCGTGGCGGGGGCCGCCGTGGGGGTCAAGGCTGCCTGGCTGGTAGCAGTTGCTTTGGCGGTCGCCGTGGGTGTTACAGTGACAGTGGCCGCCGCCGTAGCAGTGGCAGTGACGCCAGGCGCTGCAGTCGGCGACGCGGTGCGCGTCGGTGCCGGGGGAGGCGTGCTGGTTTTGGTTGGTTGGGCCGTTGGGGCAGAGGTGGGAGAAGGAGGCGGTGTCGTCGGCTGCGCCGTGGGTGTGGGTGTAGGCGGAGCCGTGGGCGCCTCCGTTGGCGAAGCAACCACCGTCGGCGAGTCGTCAAGCGGCTGCAGAAGCGGAATCTGCGGCCCTGATGCCGCATACATCGGCACCAGATTGGCTAGCACACCAATCACGGAAACTGCTAGGAGACAAGTACAGATAGTGAGCGTGAGCGTCCGTAATAAAAATTTCCCCAGGTCGGGGTCGGTCTGTCTAAACATCGATCCCTACCTCTCGGCACCGGCGATCATTGCCGGTCAGCGGTTGGTGCGCACGATGTGCCGCGTGCTCGACGTAGAACGCGACCGGCAGGTCCAGGGCGACGACTTTGTGTACTTTTGGCTGTGCGCTTTCTCTTTTCCGCCTGCCATCGCCCTAGAGGGGAGTATAAAATATGCGTCTCAGCCGGTCAAGCAATCTGAAGAGGATATCCAAATGTACTAGTCGAAATGTGAATGTTTGGGACCCTTTGACCTTGAGCGAGCCTGCGCCAATCTGATGGAAAACGCTCTCCTGGCCATCTCTCCAGCAGTACACTGGTCATTCTTATTCATCTGGGGATTCGCTATCTATGCTCTCTCTTCCTGAGAGAGAAATATTTGTATCTATATATTATAATCAGAGAAAGAGAGCCTTGCCGTGTAGTGGCAGGCTATGCGAGTCTGGCTTTCGGAGATCGGTGATGCTGCTCACTCATTCCTCTAGTGCTCACGGGGGCGAGTCTTCTGCTGAGGAGTGAGAAAGACGGCGCTATGGAGGGGCGTCTGTCCTTATCAAGGAGCATATCATGCCTCTGGCCGACTGGTTACAGGCCCATGCGACAGCAGTAGGCCAGCGCTATGCCTCGGAGCTGGCGCGTCACTATCGGCTAAGCCAAGAGGGCTGAGCAAGGGAGTGGGGAGAGAAGGAGGGATAAGCGCCTGAGCTGGATCTCCACGTCCCTTGCCTTTCTTGTCCTCCAATCCTCTTTGGGCGGGCCTGTTTATTCATCTCCCTTGCCTTCTTTGGCCGGCTACTCTTGATGCGTATTCTGACTGCGGCCTGGCAAGACTGATAAGCCGCTTTGCACCTGGCGCATCAAGGTCTCCAGGGAGACCTCGGTGGGGGCGCTAGCTGTCTGCTCCTCTTGGGCCTGGGCCTCGATGGTGGGCGAGGGTCCTCCCTCGCCATGCTTCGGTGGCTGTTCGGGTGGAGAGCCATTCGTCATCGTCGGCCTCACGCTAGACAGAGGGAGCGTTTCGCTCTCGTGGACGGAGCTGAAGCGCGTATTGGCTGGCTTCTGGCGTCGCTGACGGTATTGAACAAAGCCGCCGAGAAAGCCGAAGAGAAGCAGGCCGCCGCCCGTGGTTCCGAGTAGCCAGGGGAGCAGCTGGCTAAGGGGCGATGACGGGCTGGTCGGGGCTGTTGTCTGCGACGTGTTCCCCGTCTGAGTGCTGGCGGTAGCGATTGCCGGCATACGGTTGGTATTGCTATCAGCAGTGGCGCTTGGTGGGACCAACGTTGGCGTTGGGGTGTGCGTTGGCGTTGGAGAGGGGAGTCTTGTCGGAGTGGTGGACGGTATCGGCGTCGACCCCGGTATGGGTGCAGCGTTGATCGTAAAAGCGACGCTGGCGCTGAGGGTAGCCGGCGAACCGCTCCCGGCGCTCGCTTTGATTTGGGCTGGACCGACAAGGCCGTTGGGAATAGTAATGCTGCGTGTGAAGCTCCCCTGTCCATCGCTCGTGACGCTCCCCAGGCTGGACGTGGTACCGCTCGCTTGCAGGACCAGCGTCACCTGGGTACCACCGGGGAGGAAATTGCTCCCTGTGACGGTAGCGGTCTGGCCTGCTGTCACCTGCGTTGGGCTGATGCTCAGCCTGGGTGGCGCGCTCGACAGCAAAGTATAGCTACCGGCCAGGGTTGGCGTGGCCTGGATGAGGGCGCAGATTTTGTAAGTGCCTGGGGCCAGGCTGGCTGGCAAGACCAGCCAGCCGCTAAAGCTACCGCCCTCTACTGTGCCTGGCTGACTATTGCTGGCTGGGGTGTAGCCGAGCAGGCAATCCTGCTGGCTATAGCCCAGCGAGACCTGAGTGCCGTCGCTCAGCTGGGTCCAGCCAGAGCCGCTGACCGTAATCACTGTGCCCGCTGGACCCGAACTAGGGCTGCTGCTAAGCGTGCCGCCGTCCCTGCTCGCCGCGCGTGCTGGGCCGCTGCTCCCCATAGCCAACAACCAGGCTACCAGTAGCCCGATAAGAAAGAGGCCCATACCTCTGGCTGGGCTGCGATGATGAAGCCATGCTCCAGATGGCTTCTGGCGCAGTGCCCGTGCCCGCTGTTCGGGGGCCTGTGCAGTAACATCGAAGGCTACAACTGTCTCGCTTGCGTACGCCATGCTGCCGCTAAAATAGCTCCCGCTGGCGGGAGCCTGGCCGCTGTGATGTGCGGTGCTTGCGTATAAATCCATCCTTATTCAGTGTAAGGATGCATTTCCCGAGGTGTCAAGAAAGCACGCAAGAGCCTTGCCAGAAAGGCTATGCCTCGACCAGTTCAATGGTCACCTCGTAGCTGAGACCCCCTGGCGCGCCGCTGGAGAGAGGTACCTGCTGAGTATGCAGATCGCAGGCGTGTTCGGCATAATAGTCGAAGTGCACGGGGATGGGTGTCCCGCCAGTTGGCTCGCTAAAGAGAAGTGTGCGTCCGGTCGAGGAGAGGTAGCTTGTGCGCAGAGCATCGCGGTAGTACTGACCGCTCAGACCAGTAGGCCGGCCATCGTAGCCGACGAGGTCATTGAGACAGAGAATCGTCATACTCCAGGTCCTTCGGCCCGGACCAAGATCGACGTAGGCCTCGCCTCCGTCTGCGCGCACGCTAGCCCGTCGGATACGTGGCTGCGCCATGCGGTAGCTGCCTGGCTTGACGAAGTAGCCGACTCCATCCAGGATGATCTCGCAATCCACGCCGATAGTAGGCATACCGCTAGACCTCCTCGTGACGGTGGTGTGCCGCTATGCCAAAGTTGTCCGCTGGACTGGGGGCTGGAGCAGGCTGTACCTTCTCGATAATGCGGCTGGTCTGGGAGCAAGAGCCGCTGTGGTCGTGGATACTGACCAGCTCGCCGTCGATAGTGATATGGAGGCCGCGCTGCTGCAGAGCCAGGCGAATAGTGCCGATGATCTGGCTCAGGCGCAGGTTCTCCTTCTCCAGGGTTGCCAGACGATCCTTGAGCGTATCAATCTCGTGTTGCATGACACTGATGACGCGCGCCTTGACCTCGTCGGCGGTGCGTGCAAAGCCGTGGTGGTAGGCGACAAAGGCGCCGGCGATCAGGGCCAGAGTAATGAGCAGGTTGGTCAGACTCAGCAGGTCTTGCATGGGATGCTTCTCCTTATTGTCGATTGTACGATGGACGTAGCGACCGCTAGAGGCGGGCCCAGCGAGCAGGGATGTCGCCCCATTGCACACGGGCAGCGCTGGCGAAGTCGCGTTGGTTGCGAATCTCCTGCAGGCGAGCCTCAAACTGGATTCGGCGGGTAGCGATGGCCTCTTGCCAGGCGCGAGGAATCGTGCTGTCATCGAGGTGGTCATGCAACTCGCCGTTCTGAAAACTGAAGTTATCGTTTGTGGGCACCTGATAGGCCTCCATAGCGTAGAGGCTGGCCCCCAGGACAATGAGGTCGCGATGCAGCTCGGGCACAGTGGTGCCGCTGGCATCGAGCTGATGCCTGGTGGCATAAAAGACGCGCATGACAAGGGTATTGTCACGAGGCAGCTCGGCGTTGGAGAGTTTGAGCGTGAAGCTCGGAGTCTGAGCAGCAAGCTGGCCCTGGCCGCTGCCGACATTTCCCTGGAGGCCAAGGTTGCCGCCGGCAGCCAGGGCGGCGCTGCTCTCGAAAAGATTGGAATATTCGGCGAAATCGCGCTCTCGGGGAGGCCAGAGCATCACGCCGCTGGTGTTCACCGTAGGCGCCGGAGGGCGGCCTGTCAGAAGGCTATCGGGTGCAGTGTCAAGGTAGCTCGTACTGCTATTGTCTGCTAGAGTTGCCAGGAGCAGCAGAGTACTGCCTCCGGCTTGCGTTCGATAGAGGTTGCGCCCAATGACGCTGTTGAGGGCACTGCCGGCCAGAGCGGGCTGTGTCGGACCGAGGGGGATATTGCTCAGGTTGACGCTACCATTGTTCGCTACCCAGACGCTCGTGACGGGGGAGGGAGTGGTCTCGCCGCCCTCGCTCAGAAAAGTGACGGCGTACTGATAGAGGCCGGCGCTGAGTCCCCCGCCGCTGCCGGGGCTGGCGCTCAGGCCGCCTGGTGGTGGCTGAAAGTAGCTGCCGTAAGCCTGTAGCGGGTAGATGATGCGTTCGATCCACCAGACTGGATAAGCCGGATTCCACGGTTGTGGATAAGGGTAGGTCCGCTGGTAGGGGCGGGTGCTCATATCGCAGTAGCCGATGTTGGGATAGTACTGACTGTAGCGGATGACGGCTTTGTCGATCGCGCGCTCAAGGTCTGCGCTCGACCAGCGCTGATTGGGACCCGCGGGATCGAAAAGATCGAGGCGCAGAGCATTTTCGATGTCCAGGAGGTTCATCCCGTCTGCGGTCCTCCTTGCTGCTGTGCTACTGTTTGCTGAACGGAGAGCTGCCCGCGCCACGCGCGAGGAGGACCTCATTTCGGTCTTCCTCGGCGTAGCGCGATGAGCAAAGCTCAAACAGGCTAGCTGATATAGCCGCAGGTGACGAGCGTGACGGTACAGGTGGCCCCTACGGCCCGGATGTCGATCTGCCCATTGCTGTCGAGGGGCAGGATGGCCTGGCCCTGCCAGCGTGCTGTTGTGGAGAGCAGGTCGCCACAGGTGACCGTCTGGGCCAGATTGCCGCCGTGGGGGGCGATGTCCAGGCGAGCTGGCTGGCTGCTGGCGCTAAAAGAGATCTTGGCCAGAGCAGCCAGCGCGCCGAAAGGGATGCCGCTGCTACCACCGACCAGCGTGAAGGTAGCGGTAGCTCCATTGCTGATGGCGACGTTAGTGAGCTGTTGCACACCGTTCACCAGCGTCAGGCGGCCTGGTGGTGGCATGGGCAGACCGCTGAGGCCGTTGGCGTAGGTGGCAATCACTACGGCGTCCTGGGGATTATGCTCGTCGAAGAAGAGCACGGCGCACAAGGCTCCAACCAGGCTGCTGCTCCCGTCGAGGCTATTGGCCACTGGTACACCCTGGAGCATATGGGAAGTGGCTTCAAAGAGCAAGACCGCAGCCTGGTACGTGCCTGGGTTGAAGGCCTGGATGATGCCACGTCTGATGCTGACTCCCATAGCGAGCCTTCTCTCTTTCTGCTGCCAGATGCCTGATTCAGGTGATCATGGAGGCTAGGCGTCATTGGCCCCCTGGCCGGGCTGTGGTGCCGCATCGGGGCTGCCGCAGGCATGGAAGCTTGCCGCCGTGTAGCTCGTGCCAAGCAGAGCGTTGAGGGCCGCGGCAATGTTGGCAAAGGTCTGGCTGCCCGAGGGATCAACACGGCAGAAGATGCCGTCTTGGGGGAGCACCGCGTCGCTGGTTGTCTGGAAAATGCACATGGTGCGCGGGTTGAAGTAGCTACCCGCTGGCACTGTGCTGCCGCCATTGTAGCGTCCGTAGGCGAATTCGAGGATGTCCATCATGGCCTGGCTCTGTGGTTCCTTTCTCCTGCGCGGGATTGTTTGACTGTCGGTTGCGGGCGCTTACGCTCAGCGCCAGCTAGATTTCAAGCCATTTCAGAGCGGCGGCCCAGCTGTTGCTGCTCGTTGCCACGTAGATGACCAGGCCGCTCCCTGGTGGCAGGATGATCAGGGCGCCGTTGTTAAGGAAATCGATGGTGGTATTGGAGACGAGCAGCAGGGTATCAAGCTGGCTGCCTACAGGTGTGAGGTTGCTGTTGCTCATGCTGGCACTGGCCACACTGGCGGGGCCGCCGGGCTTGAGGTTGAGCGGTGTGAGGGCGGTTCCCAGGGCTGGGTCACTGCTGGTCAGGTTGAGCTGGTGCCAGCTCGAAGCGGCCTCGGCTACACGTGCTGAGAAGACATGCAATGTCTTGCCGGAACTGCTGGGATTAAAGAGGCTCAGCCCGGTGGTTGCAGTGGCTGTGCTGGTCTGCTTGCCGGTAGTGACGCTGTAGCCCTGGCCATTACTCAGCCACTCATTGAACTGCTGACGTACGAAAACTGGGTTGCCAACGCCGGGTGCAGCGCCGTTCCACTGGGCAATGTTGACCTGGGTCCGTCCGGCGCTATCGAGCAGGAGAGGTGTGTCACCAGCGCTGCTGCTCTTGCCGTAGTTGGAGACGCGGAGTTCGTTGCTGCCGTCCAATCCTGGTGTAGTGCCACCGATCTGGGCGATGTTGATGGCCTGGTTGGGCACCAGTTGCAGGCGCCCATTGCTATCGATAGCCAGTAGATTGCTACCGCTGCCATCAGCCAGCCTGACCTGTCCAATGAGATTGCTGCCGGCGGGGAGAGCTGGCAGGCTGTTGACAGTAACGATCTGGCGTCCAGCGCTGTCGAGCAGGACAGGTGTATCGCCGGGAGCGCTGCTTTTGCCGTAGAGGCTCACCCCCAGACGATTGGCACCAACGCCATCGACCTGGGGTGCAACACCGTTCAGCTGGTTTAAGTTGACGTTCTGCTCAGCGGCGGCATTGAGCGTAGCGGTCGTTTTCAGATTGCCCTGGGCGTCGACTTGTAGAGCCTGGCCCACGCCGCTGGGATTCACGCCCCCGATCAGCAGCGAGCCATCGCTGTTGAGGTAGCCTGACATAGGGTCCTGCCTCCTACCTGCTTAGACGCCACGGTAGAGACCGCGATAGTCGACGACGGCGCCACCGTATTCATGACGGATCTTGTAGGAAATGACGTCTTGAGTAAAATTTAGCCCGTAGAGGGGCTGGTCCTGAATAAAGAGCACAGGATTCACCTGGCCGCCGACGAAGCCGATTTCAATGGTATCGACTTCGCGTGGATCAGCCACCAGGAACCACTGGGTTGGACTGGTGAGCTGGGGCGAGACGATGGGGGTGACGTAGCCCATCATAGGGTTAATATCGTTGTTCGGAGAACCGGGCATACCCGCCGAGCGCGTGGCGATCATCGCGGTCCATTCCAGCTCGGGAGGGACAACCAGGTAGCGCGGGCGCAGTCCGATCCGCTTGCCTGCAAAGTTGGTCTGTTCGCGCATAGCCGTGACCCCGGCCTGCATAGCGGCTGTTGAGAGGGCGGCGTTGCCGAGGTTGTTATGCGGATTGCCGGTCGTAAAGAGTGGGGAGCCGTCGTAGATGGTGGGGTTGCCTGAGAGGAAGCCGTAGGCGAATTCGGCCAGGGTGTAGGCGGCGGCCACGGCCAGCTTGGTGGGGATCTGGCGAATGGCCATCAGGTCATCGTTGATGATGGTTTCGCGTGAGATGGTGACCAGATTGCCGCGCTTCATAGGAACGTAGGTGGCGGCGGTATCGGTCAGACTAAGAGTAGTGTAGGCGCTGTCTTCGGCCACAGTCGAGAGGCTGCCGAAGGCGCCCAGGCGCACGCGCGTCTGTTGCTTGAAGTCTTTGATAGGCACAACGGTGCAAAATTTCTGCCATTCTGCTGGCCAGGCCTGGTAGTCTTTGAGAAGGCGCTTGTTCATAGAGGTGCCCAGCAGGTAGCTGAAGGAAGCAGTGGTTGTGTCGCCCTCGCTGATGCGCATCAGGGGGGCATGCTCCCCGATACGGATCTGGCCAAGCAAGCTACGCTCAGAGAAGCTACTGACGCTTGGGTCGCCAGTGACGCAGGCGTACGCTTCGCGGATACTGGTGAAGCCGCGGATGTTGCCCAAGCGGCTGGTATCAATCTCCAGTTCGAACATGCGATCAAAGGCTGCCTGGATTTTCTCGGCCTCGGTAATTTGCTCTCCGATCTCGGGGCGAGCGTAACCGTGGTCGCGCACGAGACCGGTGGCGGCCAGCTCAGCAAGCATGTGGCGTTGCTCCGCGATAGCCTCCTCTAATTCGGCCATCTCGAAGATGCGTCCCTCATAGCGGTGGCGGAGATGTTGCTTGACGACCTCGGGCAGGTGAACCTCCTGCAGGCGTCGCTCCAGGGCGAGGCGGGCACGCTCAAGGCGTAGCTCTTGCAGGATGGTCTCAAGCGCTGGTGTGGGCGAGGGAGCCTGCTCCTGCTCACGGATAGAAGCGAGCTGGTTGGACTGGCTTGAGAGAGTGCTGTTCTGGTGGGTGGTCGTGTTGATCGAGGGGACGGTCTCGCTCATTGAGTGACCTCGCTGGAGGGGAGCCGACGCTGCCCTTGAAAGGGCGTCGGCCTCTTGGGACGGATAACGGTCCTGAAGAATCCGGCGGATAGTGCCGCCAGCACTGGGGCGAGTGACGATGTCACAGGAGTTCAGGGCGCTGACGCTGATCACTTCGCGCAGCGGGCGGGAGCTATCCCGACTCTCGCGTAGCTGCCAGGTGCCGTAGATGTCGATTGAGAGACCGATCAGGCCTGGCTGGCCCAGGGTGCAGGCTTCGCGGATCAGGCGCCAGAGCCAGTCGGCGGATTCGAGAATGTGGAGGGTGGCGTCGACACGCCCATGCTCGCCAGCGGCAGGCGGTACATAGTGCGGAGCGCGGTAGAAGCCCACGATGTCGCGCACGGAGCGAACAGCGCTCTCGCCGTCGCTGCGGGCATGATCAACGTAGGCGTGAGCGTTGTCGAGCAGAGTGGCGAGGCGTTGAAGGATAGCCTCGCTGTAGTAGTAACCGTTGAGGCTGGCTCCACCGCGAATGACGGTTACCAGGACATCGCGGCGCTCATCTGGGGGGAAGGTCTGCTCTTCACGGATGAATCCTTCTATGTGAATGTGCTCCTGGGGCTGAACAGGGCTGCTGCTGGCGACTTGCTCTGTTCCGGCAGGGCTCTGGTCGACGTGATCAGAGGGGAAGGTATGCTCAGCGGTCACGGGAAACCTCCTGGCCTGCCCAGGAAGTCGACCTATTACTCAGCGCCAGCAGCAGCGGTGCCAGATGACGCAGGCGGTGGGTCATGCCGCCCTGGGTCGTGCGCGTCTCTTCGTAGTAGAGCGTCGGGGGCAGTGCCTGGACATCAGCACTGCGCTGGAGGCGGGTTGCGCCCTCTGGGGCCAGCGTGGCCGGTGTTTCGCCCAGGGTGGGGGCTACCTCTGTCTGGCCCACAGCATGCTCGCTAGGGGGGAAGCGCAAGAGGTTGGGTGGGAGCAGTGGCGCCAGCAGGGTAGGCAAGGGTGGATCGGGCCGATCAGTGGGGGGCAGATCCAGAGGGGCAGAAGCCGACAGCCCGAAAGAGAGCGTAGCTGGATCAGGCTGCTCTGGATCGGGAAGCGTCAGCGCGGGCAGGCCAGGTGGATCTGGCGCGAGCGGAGGGAAACGAAAAGTGGGGAGCTGATCATCGGTCATGGAGGACCTCCTTTCTCGCTGTGGCTGGGTAGGTGGGCGAGGCCACAGAAGAGGGGATGAGTGAATGCGCAGGTTGGACGGTGCTCCACAAGGGTGGAGAGCCGCCAGCGCGCGGTGAGGAGAAGAAGTCAGCGATGCAGCCGCGAAGGTGGGGGTGAGCGCCGCTTTGCAGGCACAATCGAGAAAGGACAGATCATGGGTGGGCGCGAGAGGGCACACTCACCGCTGCCTTGCCGGGACGTGAAGGGGCACGCCGGAGGCCGTTTCGTGGTTGCATCGTGCGGTGGCAAGCGGGAAAAGCTTACCAAGTGACAAGTATAACTGAGGCTTAGGGAGAAGTCAAGCCTATTCGTGGCCAACTGTTTCAGGGCCTGACCCTCTCTTCTTGACAGGTTGCTTGCCATACTCTATACTTGGCTTAGCTGGCAGTTTGCCACCTGCCACATCCTCGCCTACTGCGCACGGCTCGGGCGACCGTTGTACTCGTGTCCCCTGGCCGTGCCGCATCTCGCCACTCGCCTCTGTAGGAGAAAGGCGCTCTGCCCTATAGCTCCGGCAGGGCCCGCTTGCCCCTCATCGTTGCCTCACGAGGAGGTTCCGTATGCCGTCGCGCTTCTCTCTCCCAGGCTGGCTTCCCAAGAAACGTACTGCCGCAAGCCGCCACTCCCCTGTCGGTGAGGCCGTCGTGGGAGCGGCCCCGACTCTTGACCGCATCAGCGAGCAGCTCAATCCCACTACCTTTGCCTCCAGTCCCACGCAAGAAGACTGGTACTGGGGGCGACTCGCCACTGGAGGGGAAGAAGATTACTTCTGGCGCCGTCTTTCGGACAATTGGTACCAAAAAGACCCCATTCCCTCGACCTACCTCGAACTTCACAACCAGTGCTATGAAGCCTACAATGCCAATCCTCTGGCCTTTGCCATCATCGAAATCACCACCAGCTTTGTCATGGGAAAAGGCGTCACGATAGCCGCGCGTGACCCACAGGTGCAGCGCGTCCTGCTTGACTTCTGGCATGATCCCGAGAACCACATGGAGACGCGAGTCTACTCCCTCTGTACCGAGCTGGCGCTCTACGGCGAACAGTTCATCCGCTTCTTCGTCAACCCCTATGACGGGCGCGTCACCATTCGCCAGATCGACCCCTCGCTCATCGATCAAATCGAGACCGATCCCAACGACATTGAGAAGCCCTTGCGTTTCCACCGCCGTCCCGTCGGTCCCTCGGCCAGTCTCCCGAGCGATGCTGACCAAAGCGGTGCTCGCTCATCCAGCGCTCAGCCACCGGTCGCTACCTCTGCTGCTTCTCTTGAGGGTCAGTGGCTCAAGGCCGGTGAGGAGGTGGTCCAGTTTACCATCAATAAGGTCTCCAGCGCGAAACGCGGCAAAAGCGACCTGGCCACCCTCTTGCCCTGGCTGCGCCGCTACAAGGACTGGCTGACCGATCGCGTGCGCATCAACAAGTACAAGGGAGCTTTCTTGTGGGATATCCGTCTGCAGGGGGCTGATCGCAAGACCATCGAGCGCAAAAAGATGGAATATAGCTATCCGCCGGAACCGGGCAGCGTGATCATCCACAACGAGGCCGAGACCTGGTCGGCCATCAAGCCGGAGATCAATGCCAACGAGGCTGCCGAGGACGGACGGGCCCTTAAACTGATGATCGCTGTTGGCGCGCAACTGCCCGAGCATTACCTTTCTGACGGCAGCTACAGCAATCGGGCCACCGCCGCTGAAATGGGCCTGCCGACGCTGCTCAAATTCCAGCGTCGGCAGTACGTCATGCGCGCCATGCTGCGCTCCATTCTCGACCGCGTCCTGCAGGAGGCCTGTCGTGCTGGCAGATTGTCCCCAGAGGTTGACAGGCACTACGACATCATCTTCCCCGAAATCGAGGTCACTGATCACGCTACCCTGGCCAGCGCTGTGCAGATGCTGGTCTCGGCCCTCAGTACGGCTAAAGCCCAGGGCTGGGTCAGTGACGAGACGGCCATGCGTCTCTTCTTCCAGTTCGCCGGTGAGGAGATCGATGTGCACGAAGAGCAAGGACGCATCGGCCATCAGAGCGATCAAAGTGGGCATGAGGATGGCTCTGGAGGTGCCAGCCCTGCGGAAGGGAAGCCACGGCCTCTATGAGTCTTGTAAACCCTGGCTCTCGCTTCCCGATGAGGTTCCCTTCTTCTCCTGTTGTCCAGTACCAGCGGTCAACTGGCTGCGCTCTCTAGAGAGCATCTCTGCGCTGCAGGAAGGAGATCATGAGCATGTCGCGGTCACTTCCTTTGCTCCAGTCTCAATCGGGCCACCGCCGCCTCAAGCAGGCACCGTCTACCCTTGTCGGCCCCCTGGCTCGCAGCCAGTCCTTGCCTGCCAACCGCCAGGGGCTGCTCTCTGACGCCCGCCATCACGGCTATGCGCTGGCCCACTGTCACCAGACTCCTGGCCTTGGTGGGCCTGTACCGGCTTTCCCCTCCTGGTGGACTGGCGTTCCGCAGGAGGAGGGCGACGACCAGGAGCGCCAGCTCCCCCTTTGAGGACTGACTCTACCCCCCCAGTAGGACCCGGGTTAATCTCGGGTCCATCTGGGCAATCTGATGCTGTATTGGCAGAGCAGAAAGGAAATAAACCCGTGCCTCTCGACGCCCGCAAAACTCAGCACGTACTCCAGCTCATCAACCGCAGCTACGCAGGGCGCCAGCGTAGCCTTGTCGCCGTCGTGCTCAGTGGAGGCAGCTACAGCTATCGTCTCATCCAGGGCATTCTGCGCCCCCTGCACTGCCCTGATCCCCAGGTCTATGATACCAGTGGTCAGCCGCCGCGACCCGAGGCCGATCTCTTGCTCATTGCTCCTCTGGGCACCGACTTCAGCGGTGTTGTCTACCTGGCTGATTGTACTGTGGCCAGCGCCAGTGCCGTGGCCACGGCGGTCAAATACGAGCTGATCGAAGCCGTACCTGTGGGCCTGCTGCCCGGAGGAACCCATCTGCGCGTTCTCCTGCGCCGCCTGCGCTGAGCCGCAGGCTCTAATCTGTGGTGCAGCAAGATGAGATTGCGCCGCTGTGAAGCGACGCATTGCTTTCAAGCTCTGCCTGTGGTATGCTCTCGTTGAGATCTAAGCGCAGTTTTGGCCCATTGGGCGCCTTCTCAGAGATTAAGACATCTCACTCAGGCCATGCTATTCATTTCATTTTCAGTTGAAATGCTGATTGCAGGAGGGTAAGTGTCATGGAAGTAGTGCTAGCTGCCCTTGACTGGATCGGACGCATTCTCGTCGTACCTGCGCTGATTGCCTTCGTCTTAGGCGTCTATGAATGGTCACGTGGAGTCTTGGAGGTTCTCTATCGTCTAGGGCTGGGTTTGACACGCCGAAAAATTGCCCTTCTGGCGAAGGGCGACAATGTCGTCAGCGGTCGCAGCCTCTTGCTTGATCCGCGCCTCTTCCGTGAAGAAAACCTGATCATTGTCACTTCGCCCAATGATCTGGGCCGGGCTGAGCGCGCCGATGTTTTGCTGGTTTACTGGGAAGATTGGAAAGACCATATTGATGACATTCTACGCCTCAAAAGGGACCACGTCGCCCTGGTAATTTACGCACTGCCTCAGACCATTTCCCCCGAGAAGCTAAAAGAGCTTGACAGTCATCGCTATACCATTGTGACTAACTTCCGTGGCCGCCTGCTCAACGACGTCATTGTCAGCCTCATTGCCATGAGCCGCCAGCCTCGTAGCGCATAAGGAAGCAGCCTAAAGAGTAGCATCCACATCCTGAGCGAACCATAGCGCTATGGCCTTCGTCCAGTCCACAGCTGCTGGAGGACCCTGGTAGACGAGCTGCCCCTCTTTCAGGACAATGATCTGAGAGGCCAGCTCGCGGAGCATCTCCAGGTGGTGGCTGGTCAGCAAAACGCAGGTCCCTCCGGCAGCCCGCTGCTGCAGATCGCTGCAAAGCAGTTGTAGTGCGACGGGATCGAGTGCATTGAAAGGCTCGTCCAATAGCAGAATGGGGACATCGACCATCAACGCTCTGATCAGGCCCAGGCGCTGAAGCATGCCCCGCGAGTAGGTGCGTACAGGCCGGTCCAGCGCCTCCTGTAAATGATAGCGCTCTGCCAAAGCCAGCGCTTGCTTGAAGGCTTCGGACTGGCCATAGACATCGGCATGGAAGGCCAGATGTTCTGTGCCAGTCAGATGGGGATTGGTAAATGGCTCATCGGGCAGATAAGAGACCCGGCGGCGGATCTCCCAGGTCCGCTGCCCTGGAGACAGGCCCAGCACGTTTACCTTCCCGCTATCGGGCGTGAGCAATCCCGTAATCAGCCGCAGACAAGTGGTCTTTCCGGCGCCGTTGTGACCGGCGAGCGCGGTAATTGTGCCAGCAGGGACCGCACACGTCAGATGGTCCAGAGCCAGAAGCTTACCATAGCCTTTACTCACTTCGTGGAACTCAATGAGTGCTGCATGTTCCATCTGTCAAAACCAGGCCAGCAGCAGAGCTGCCAGCAACTCGCATAGCCCCAGCGCGATGAAGCCAGGCAGAGGAGGCACCTCACGCCAGGCACACCAGGCCAGAGCCAGCAGCCCCAAGTATCCAGGGAGAAAAGCAACCAGAGCGAAAAGGGAATGCCCTGTAAGGCCAATTATGAGCAATGATAGCGACATAAAAGGGAGATAGATCAGTGTGAAAGCAGCGGAGAAGCCGAGGAGCTGCTGGCTGACATGCAAAGGCAGGCCAGTAGCCCGCAGCAGACGGCCTTGCTCTACAAGATAAGAATAAGCCGGCCAGCCGAGCTGAGCGGTGGCCAGGCTGCAACCAAGCAACCAGAGACCTGCCGCTCCAGTTGGGAAGAAGTACCCCAGAGCAAGCAGCCCAGCCAGACGGCTCACCAGGAGCGTAGGAAGGCGTAACTGAGGAGACAGGCACAGCGCCAGACACAACCATTTAGCGACAGCCCATCGTCTGTCGCTGGCAGTGAGAGGATAGAAAGAAGCACGTCGCTCGGGCGTAGCCGCCAGCTCCCAATAGCGCAGCAGGCGCGGTAGCGTCCAGGCTGCGACAAGTACAGTGCTGGCGGTCAGCGGTAGCAGGAAGAGCCAATGACCTTGCAAACTGGCCAATGCCCAGATCCAGGGCCAGCACCACAAGGAAACCAGATCAAAGGCGAAAGAGCGCAGTGCGCGCAGGTGCTCCTCGCTTATGCCCGCATGGAGAGTGCTGGGAGAAAATGCCAAAAACAGCAGAGCAAGCGCTCCGATGCTGGCGAAACGGATCAGGATCAACACAGCTCCTGGCCGGACGAGCGAGAGCAGATGCAGCCCTGTCCCAAATAGCATCACGAAGCCACAGTAGAGCAGCAGCCCACCACAGCCAGCCGGCGTCAAAGTGAATGGGAGCAGACCGCTGAAGCCGAGAGCCAGCAGAGGAGCCAGCAGCAGAGCCGTCAGAGCCAGGATATTGCTCAGGAGCCAGTCGCTGAGCACGGTAAGAGCCACCTGCCAGGGAACCAGAGGCAGGCCTAGCAGATACTCCCACTCGCGGGCCAGACGACTGGTGAGCAAGCCGACACGCCCAGCATTCAGATCGCTTGTGAGCAGGGTCACCACCAACAGCCAGAGGGCCACCTCCTCGGCGGTCAGATGGTGAATGCGTCCGAATACCAGGGCCACGGCCACACCCGAAAGGATCAGCAGCAGCGAGACGAGGCCGCTCATAGCCCAGGCAAAGAGCGGCGTCCCCCACGGACGCCGCCCGCTCAGATACTTGTAGCGGATCAGCAGCGCCATAAGCCCTTCTTATCTTGTGGAAGTGAGCGAGGGGCAACTCGCCATGTGCCCGGTGCTATCCTTTCTGCCGTATGCCCCCTGTCCGATTGACGGATGCGATAAATTCCTCGCACTATAGTATAGCATCGATTTCCTCTCAGAGCGAGTGGCTGCAACTCTCTCTTCTTATCACAAGGCAGTTATTCTGAAACAAGAGAAATTATCAGGATCATCAAATGCTCAATCATCCGCTCATCCAGACCTATAGTGAGCGAACAGGCAGTTCTATGACAACTCCACCAGGCTGGCAAAGGGGCGAAGTCTCCCCGAGCTTCCTGCTATGCCGGGGGGCTTACGAGCAAAGGCAAGAGCCATCTATTGCAGGCGAGTGGGTGGGGGAAAAGAGCATCCCTCTTTTGGAAGAAAGTTCCGCTCGCTCGTTCTATTACAAGGGAACCACGTTTTATGTGAACGAGCAGCAGGCCGGTTCGAGTAGAGCCGCAAGGAAGGAGGTTAGAGCCATGCTCAGCAGCTCATCGAGTAAGTGCCGTTCCGTGCTGTGGTTAGGGCCGACCATGCTTGAGCAGCGGATCGAGCTGCTTACCCGCCTTCTGCTCCTACTGATAGCCCTTCTCTGTGGCTGGGGTCTCTTCTTCCTGCCCGGAACCATTCCCATCCACTACAGCCTCAGTGGTTCTATCCATCCCGATCTCACTGGCAGCAAATGGATTCTGGCCCTCTTCTTCCTGCTGGCCCTGGCCCTCTACGGGCTGCTCACTCTGCTCAGCCGCTGGCTTTATGCCCTGTACCATCCCTTCATGACTGCCCCCCAGCGTGCAGTCCACCGTTATCGGCTTGGGCGCTTACTGCTGGCCGGGTTGAAGCTCTGTCTCAGTGCGCTCCTGGCCTACCTCTCGTGGATGTTTATCCAGGGAGCCATTAGTGGTCTCAACAGCTGGATCTTCCTGGGTTTTCTGCTCTTAGCGGTACTGCCTTCGTTGCTGGTCCTTCTCTATCTTATCCAGGTTCGGCGCCTGCCCTAAGTCTATCCTGACCGATCACGAGGTCGCCCACGTTCTTCTTCCTGTCAGGAGCAGTCTGCTCAAGGCAGCAGGCCGCCTGGTGGCAGCGGCTTGAGCCAGCGGTCTAAAAACAGATAGGCTGCTTCTCGGGCCTCGGGAGGGAAGGTGTGGCCGCCCTGGAAGACCAGATAGCGGAAGCGCTCTGGCACTCCTAGCTGAATATAGATACTCTGTGCGTAGTTCACCATAAAATAGAAACCATCGATTGGCAACAGCGGGTCCTGTTCGCCGCCGACCATCATAAAGGGAGTCGGAGCCAGGGCTGCGACGAGATCATCCATATCGGCCACATCGAGCAAACCTGGAATGCAGTTCACCAGCGGCTGGCTCAGACCATCGCGCAGCAGCGATTTCAGCAGGGTCAGCCCGCAGGATGCCACCCCGGCCATCACCCTGGCGTCGTACCAGGTCAACCAGAGCGCCTCGAGTCCGCCCAGCGAATGGCCAATCACCCCCAGGCTCTGCTTGTCCACTTCCGGGAGTGAGCCCAGAAGATCCAGGCTACAAGTCAGGTCATGCAGGTACTTGGCCTGCAGCGACGAGCCTTTCAGCAAGCGCTTCGTAAACTCAAAGCGCTCATAACTTTCTCCCATCAGGGCCGCCCGTCGTCGACGGATCTCTTCCGGAGGACGGCGCTCCTCGTAGCAGAGAAGATCGGGGCACAGCACCACATAGCCGCGCAAGCAGATTTCCCGTCCATAATGGTACATTGGATCACCAGTGATCCCGCCTACCTCTCCTTTTCCCAGCTCACAGCCCTCGCTATCGCGATGAATGGCCAGGATCGCCGGCCAGCCCTTCTTTGGCTTCTCCTCTTGCGGATGCAGCAGCCAGGCTGGCATGACCTCGCCCGGCTCGACCATGTAGGTGACGCGCGTGCGTGTATACCCTTCCTCTGCGATCGGCTCCTCAAAGACCGCCTCCAGAGGCACCTTCGAAGGGAATCTTCCCAGACGTACCAGGATCTTCTCTCGCAACAGACGATTCTCCATCTCTTCTCCTCTCTTTCTACCTGCGATACCTCATAGCCCGCAACCGGGTCGCTGCAGTGTTGAGCCAGAGCCGGCGGCGGCAGACAGGCGAAGCAGCGGCGCGAGACCTCTGTAAGCTGCAGACACGTGCCCTCTCTGAGCGCCGAAGCGCCCTCTCTGCCTGGAAGCTGGGCCGCTGTCCCCGACGAATCATAGACAGCTCACCTGCTACAGCACCTTCCCACGCAGCGCCTCACTCATCCTTTCCGAGCCTCTCATTTCTTGTATAGCAGAAAAGATATGAATTGTATGATATGCATATTGTAATGCACTGCTTTAAGAATTGCAAGCCTAGGGCAGCGATCTTGCCAACCTTACCTTGTCAGAGGGCAACGGCTGCGGTAGTGTATTATCAATGGGGCTGGCCAGGGAAAGTAGCCAGCGCCAGCTCCAGCTGACCACACCAAGGAGAGACTGACCATGATGTCTGCTCATGCGCAGACGACGGGACAGATGGCCGATCTTGCAGCCTTGCCCGAGGGAGCAGAGGCGGCCATCGTCGTAGATAGATTCTGCAAAAGCTATAGCGGACGACGTGTCGTTGACGAACTCAGTTTCAGCGTGCGGCGTGGGGAAGTTTTTGCCCTGCTGGGACCAAATGGGGCTGGCAAAACCACCACCGTTGAAACGCTAGAGGGCTACCGTCGCCCTGATGGGGGGAATGTACGTGTTCTTGGGCTTGACCCTATCCGGGATGCTGCGCGCCTCAAGCCGCTCATTGGCGTCATGCTCCAGCAAGATGGTCTCTATCCTATGCTACGCCCACGGGAAGTAGTGCGCCTCTTTGCTGGCTACTACCAGCGGCCCCAGCCCGTTGACCAGCTCCTGGAGCGTGTTGGTATCGACCCTGGCACGAAAACCATCTGTCGCCGGCTCTCTGGTGGCCAGAAGCGGCGCCTGGCTCTCGCTCTGGCCCTCGTTGGCAACCCCCAGCTGCTCTTTCTCGACGAGCCTACCGCCGGAATGGACCCCCAGGCCCGTCTGGCTACCTGGGAGATGATTCGCGACCTCAAGGCTCAAGGAATCACTATCTTGTTGACAACTCATCTGATGGACGAAGCCGAGCGTTTGGCCGACCGCGTAGCCATCATTGATCATGGCCGGCTCATCGCCCTGGACACTCCTGAGCGGCTGACCGGTGTTGACAGCGCTACTGTTGTGCGCTTCGTTGCTCCTGCCGGCCTCGATTGCCATGCTCTCGCCGCCTTACCAGGGGTCCAACGCGCCGAGGAAGTACGGCCCGGCAGCTACCTGCTCGAAACGGCGCCGCAAAGCATGCCGGCGGTCCTGGCAGACCTCACGGCCTGGTTGCGCGATCGAGGCATCACCTTGACCGAATTGCGTGTTGGTCATGGCTCACTCGAAGAGCTATTCCTGCGCCTGACCGGGTCCGAGATGCGTGAATGAGTGGAAAGGCTGGTCTTCAAGCGCTCTTTGTGGAGGTAAACAGATGACAACTCTTGCCGATACGAGCCGGAGCGGGCGGGTGCAGCCACAGCCGTCGCAGGCGGCTCCCTTCCTCCGTCAGGTGGGGACCCAGCTCAAAGCCGAGCTTCTCCTGACCTCGCGCCGTGGCGAAAACATTCTTGTCACGCTCATTCTCCCTGTGATTCTCCTGGTCTTTTTCGCCTCGCTCAAGATCATCCCTGTAAGCTCAGGCTCGGTCATTAACTTTCTTTTGCCCGGCATCCTGGCTTTAGCCATCATGGCCTCGGGCATGGTCCATCTGGGCATCTCGACCGCCTATGAGCGGTACTACGGCGTGCTCAAACGTCTTGGAGCGACGCCTCTCCCGCGGAGCGGTCTCATCGTTGCCAAAATTGTCGCTGTGCTGCTTCTAGAAGTGCTGCAAGTGGTCCTGCTCGTGGGCATCGCCCTCCTCTTCTATGGCTGGCGACCCGTTGGCTCGCCGGGCCTGGCCGTTCTCGTCCTGGCCCTGGGAACCATCACCTTTGCAGCCTTGGGGCTGGCTATGGCTGGTAGCTTGCGCGCTGAGACAACCCTGGCAGTGGCCAATGGTCTCTATCTGCTCTTTCTGCTCATTGGAGGCGGCATTTTGCCCCTTGACCACCTGCCAGCTCCCCTGGCAGCTCTGGCTCAGTATCTGCCTGCCGCGGCCTTCACCCAGTCGCTGCAGGCTGCTCTGACTGCTGGTGCTCCTTTCCCTGGCACAGCCCTGCTGACACTGCTCATCTGGATGATTCTCATCCTGGGGGTGGCCGTCAGGACGTTCCGTTGGGAGTAACGCTTTCCTGTGGGAATAAATTAAATCATCTCATTGTTTTTGTCAGGTGGAAGCCCTGAGAAGAGAGCTTGAGCAGGAGCTTCTCAACAGAGAGGTCAGACGGCAGACGAGCGTCTCCTCAAGAGGCGCTCGCGGCGAGCCGGAGAGCAGAGAAGGAGGGCCAGCCGCGAAGGGCGGCGATGGCTCACAAGATCCGAAGCGCAGGGAAGACAAGCCTGATTGAGCGTGTGAAAGGAGGTGAGCGGCGATGGTCGACATCATCCGCTACGATCCTTTCCGCGAGGTGATCAGCCTGCGGGATGCCATCAATCGGCTCTTTGAGGAGAGCGTTGTGGCGCCTGTCTGGCGTTGGGATGAGGCCGTAGCGACCATCCCCATCAATGTGCGCGAGAACGAGCACGGCTATCAGGTTCAGGCGCAGATCCCTGGGGTGAAGCCTGAGCAGCTGGAGGTGAACGTCTCCGGCAACACACTGACGCTCAAGGCTGAGGTGCCGCGCGAGGAGAAGGAAGAGCAGCGTGGTCAGTGGCACGTGCGGGAGATTCGCAGCGGTAGCTTCGCGCGGACGATTACCTTCCCGAAGGACATTGATAGCGGGAAGACCGAGGCCAGATACGAGAACGGCCTATTGACCGTGAATGTTCCCTTCGGCGAGGCGAGCAAGCCGAAGAAGATCCGCGTCAAGGCCGCCTGAACCTGAGCGCTGGCGTGTAGCGCGTATGCAGGCTGAAATCGCGGAGCTGTGACCAGAGCTAATGCCAGATCCCTCACCGTTCTCCAGCGACGGTGAGGGCTTTTTATGTGCTCTGGAACAGGCACCAGGCAAGACGGGCTTGCTGACTCTGACTGCCTGCTCCTCAAGCCTCTTTCAAAAAAAAGCGCCTGCACAACCATGCCGTCTGCTTTGAGGCTGTGCAGGCTGCTGATGGGAGATATTCAGCAGAGGGATGCCACGATCGGTGTCCCCGACAGGAATCGAACCTGCGCGCCCGGTTCCGGAGACCGGTGCTCTATCCACTGAGCTACGGGGACTTATTCCACCCAGGATTATACCATATCTGTCAACGTGCGTCACCACTTCCGCATGGATTCCTCTCCCCCGTAGCGTAGGCACTGACGCCGCTCCTTCCATCCTGTTGCTCGCCCCTCACGGCCAGCGCCCAATCACATGCTCGCCTTGGCCAACGTCGAAGAGTGTCGTTTTTGCTGGCCAGGAAGGCCAGCACCCTTCTGCAACCAACTGCTCTCTCATTTTACTGCCTGCTTCTTAGCGTAAAATTTAGCTCGCCTGCTTCGCAATTAGATTGTCGCATTTAGCTATTGACAGATTCATAAACATCGTGTTATCATCCCCCCGTATTTTCAGGGAACAGGGAATACGTAGAAAGGGATGGGACTATGAAAAATAGTCACAAACATCTATCCTCCTCTCCTGCTCTACCGGATAGTCTTGGCGGCGATTCGCCGCGACACAGCGAGAACATGACCCTCGCTGCCGAGAGCTACGGACGCCGCGAAGAAGATCTGGCACTGGTTGAGACGCTGAAACTGGCCGTCCCGGTTACTCATCCTACGGTCGGGCAGCGCCTGCTCCGAGGGGTAGCACTGATGCTCGCTGTTGTGCTGGCGGTGGCGCTCTATCTCCTCTGGCAGGGAGCAGTACCTGTTGAGGCACCTCTGGAGTCAGTTCCGTCCCCTGGCGGCACGGCGGCAGCGCTGACTCCTGCTTCGGCAGAGAGCCAGGGACCCACGGTGACTACTACAGCAGCGGTTGCGCCAGCTCTGACGCCGCTGACGTCTACTACCAGTATTGAGGTCTATATTGTCGGGGCTGTTCGCCATCCCGGGGTCTATAGGCTACCTGCAGGGTCGCGCGTCTATCAGTTACTGCAGGCTGCTGGCGGTCCGCTGCCCGAGGCCAATCTAGTAGCGCTCAACCTGGCCGCCATCCTCCACGACGGCGAGGAAATCTATGTAACGCGCGTTGGCGAGATCTCGCCGCCAGTTGCTGTCGATGGCTCCTCGCCTGCTATGCCCGGCGCCAGCAGCTCTGCTGCCTCTCCCTCTACTCCAGTGAATATCAATACGGCAAGCGTCGATGAGCTGCGCCAGCGGTTACATGTGAGCGCAACAACTGCCCAGCATATTGTGAATTATCGTCTTCAGCATGGCCCTTATACGGCGGTCGACCAGCTCCTCCAGGTCGTGAGCCGCTCGGTCTACGACCGCATTAAGGATCTGGTAACAGTCTAAGGGGCGGGGCAGAAGAGCGGGAGGAAGAAGAGGATGGCCGTGTCATTGCTGCTCCTCGGACAGGCTCTAGTGCGGCTACGGAAGTTTCCGCTTCTGACCGTCTGCTCAGCCTGGCTGGCAGGGATTGTGCTCGCCGATTGGCTGCAGTTTTCCCCGCGCTGGCTACTGCTGCCACTCCTGGCGCTGGCGCTGGCGACTGTTGTTGGCTGGCGCCGTTGTGAGAGGGCAGGTGTGCTGTTGCTCTTCCTGTCGGCCTTGCTCGCTGGGGCCTGGCGTATGGCGCTGGCTGATCCGCGCCATGATCCCCTGGCCGTCGCCAGTTTGCTGCGCTCCGCTGCTGGGACCGGCCAGCTCGTAGTCCACGGTGAGGTGAGTGCTCCTCCTGCTCTGGAGGGCCATGCGCGTCGCCTGACGGTGAGCGTGATGGAGGTGAGCAGTGATGGCGGGTTGCATTGGTGGCCACGGCATGGTGAGATCGCTGTCTTTACCTCTGGCACACTGCTCGACGATCCCTATGGCCCGGCATACGGCGATGAGGTCCTGCTGAGAGGGCGCCTTCTGCCACCGTCTAGGGCTGGTGCTCCAGATCTGCAGGCATTGATGGCTTTCCCGCGCCTCGCGGTCCGGCGGCATGGAGGAAATCCTCTGCTGGCTTTGCTCTATACCCTCCGTTTCCGGCTGGCTGCTTTGATCGCAAGAGCGTTGCCCCAGCCCGAGGCCGCTCTGCTGGTGGCGATCTTGCTCGGCTTACGGACGCCTCCGCTGCAGCCCCTGACTCCTCTCTTCAATGTGACAGGCACTGCTCATCTGATTGTCCCCAGTGGCTTTAAGGTGACGCTGCTTGCCGGTCTGCTCGCGTTGCCGCTGCAGCCCCTGACTCGCCCCAAACCTGATGATTGGCTCCTGCTGCCAGCGCAACGTCGACGCTCTCAGCGCTGGCTTTGGCTGCTCTGTGTGCTTCAGCTGCTGACCATTGCTGCTTATACAGTGCTTAGTGGTGCAGGACCAGCGGCTTTGCGGGCTGGTTTCATGGGGGCCCTCCTGGTTCTTGCCCCTCGCCTGGGGCGCCACTACCATGTGTATAGCGCTCTGGCAGCGGCAGCTCTGGCGATGAGCCTCGCTGATCCTTTTGTCCTCTGGGATAGTGGTTTCCAGCTTTCGTTTCTGGGCACATTAGGGATTGTGCTCTTGACCCCCCTCTTTGCCCGACCGCTGAGGAGGCTGGAGCGTTGGCCTGCTGGTTCGCTGCTGGTCGAGGCCCTGGCCGTCACCCTGGCGGCTCAAGTGGCCACTTTGCCCGTCTTCGCTCTGACCTTTGCTCAACTTTCCTTTGTGGCTCCGTTGGCTAATTTGCTGACGGTCCCTTTGTTGGAGCTGTTGCTCTTGTTGGGGGTAGCTATCTGCCTGTTGGGGACGGTGTGCTTCCCGCTGGCCCTGGTTGTGGGCTGGCTCGCCTGGTTCCCTTTGCAGTATGTCATTGACGCTGTCGCTTTCTGCGCGCGGCTCCCGCTGGCCTGGCTCAGTACCAGTGACTGGCCCCTCTCGGTTCCGCTGGCCTGGGGCTATTATCTCCTCTTGACTGGCGCCCTGGGTCTGGGCTGGCGCTCTTGTCCTGCCCTCTTTGTCTCGTCCTCTGGCAATAGCCCCCCGCAGGGAAGCGCAAACCGACCAGAGCCGGGGAAAGGACACGGTCGCAAGCGGGGGGTGCTGCTCGGGGGACAGCTGGCCCTGGTGCTCTTGCTCCTACTGGCCACGGGCCTGCGCACGCTACTGAGTCAGGACAGCGCCAGGCTGGTGCTGACAACCTTTGCGCTGGCCTCCCCTTCGGGGGTCACTGGTCCCGCTGTGCTCGTCCAGATGGCTCACGGAGGCGTGCTCTTGATCGACGGTGGCCCCGATGCGACGGCCCTCGCTCACGTACTTGATCGCCGCCTGCCTTTTTGGCAGCGCCGCATTGACTGGCTGGTGCTGTCTGCTCCCTTGCTCTCACATTTGACGGGGCTCCAGGATGCGACCTCGCGCTTTGAGATCGGCCAGGCTCTGGATGGCGGGGTACTCCACCCAGGAACAGGCTATGCGCTCTGGCGCCGTACCCTCCGGGAGAGTGGCGTCCCTTACCAGACGCTCCGTCAGGGCCAACTGCTCTCTGCAGGGCAAAGCCTACGCCTGGAAATACTCTGGCCTCCGTCTCCCCTCCATCGTGGAGGCGATGAGGCCCGCAATAACGCTCTGGTCCTCCGCCTTGTTGCCCCAGGCTTACGCCTCTTGCTGCTAGGAGAGGCGGCTCAGAGCAGCTACGCGCTCAGCGGCTTGCTCACCGCCGTCGGCTCCTCCTCGGCTGGTCAGGACGATGTGGTACTGGCCTCCCTGACTGCCGGCCAGCGACCACCACCTGCTTTCTCTCGTCTGCTGGAACTTCTCCATCCCTCTCTGCTTGTTGTGAACATGACGACCACTCGCTCGCCGTCAGTGGCGCCCAGACCCAACAGCAACGGGCCAGGAGAGTGGCCCGTGACCGTTCCTCCTGACGTGAAGCACACGTTTTTCCTGAGAGCGCCAGCGGCCTTCACATTAGAGAGCCGCCAGACAGGCTGGTCTTTTGGCCCGACAGCCCCGTGAGGGCCATGATCGGGTGGGAAACTGGCGAGGGGAGGCTGGCGAGAGGCGTGTTCTCGGCCTCATAGGACGAATGGATAAGGATAAGAGAGCCGGCAACACTATTGCTCTAGTGGTATTCCATGCTATCATAGGGGGCGTAATTGGCGATTAGCTAGGATAGCGAGAAAGGAGCATCTACGTCTAATGAGCCGCTGTGAACACTGTGGCTATGATAGCCCCCACCATGTGGCCATCTGTCCCGTCTGCGGCTCGGTGACCACGGCCTCCGGCGACTATACTCCTGCGGGAGACTCTGGCGTGTTAGGGGGTACGGGCGAGCCATTTTCGTACTATAACGCCAGCAGCTGGTCAAGTTCTAACCCTGGCTCCTATACTGATCCCTGGCCTCAGCAGGCTTCCTCGTCCTATAATGTCTACTCTCAGCCTCAACAGATCAATGTGACGATTATGCAGCCGCAAAAGGAGGTGGCACCCCTCATTGTCGAGCTTTTGCTGTCCCTGCTCTTGAATATCTACGGCGTTGGTTGGTTGATGGTCGGAGAGACACTTCCTGGGGTGCTGCTCCTGGTAGGCAGCATTGTGCTTGTCTGGCCCCTCATGGTGGTCTCTTTGATTTTCTGGCCGATCTGCTGCGGCATCAAGCTCGCGCTCATCGTGGGACTGGTCATCAATAGCGTGCTGCTGAATAATCATCTGGATCGCCAGGCGGCTCGCCGCTTACTACAGATGCCTCCGCCACTACCTCGCCAATGGTAAAAACGGGTAGCAGGAAACACCGTTGTCTCCGGTGGCAAATGTCAAAAAAGCGAAAACGGCAACGAAGACGGAGAGAAACAACGACTCCACTGCTCTCTCTCCCTCTTAAGCGGCTGGCTTGCGGCTGCCCGGTAGCTGACTCTCGGCCCACCTGGCTGAAATCGTCTCGTAGGGTGAGGGTGGCGCAATGAGAGCTGTCAGACAGGAAAGGCCAGGCGTCGATACTTCTCTCGCGATTCGAGCCAGGCTTCATCAGAGAGACCCAGCCGCTCGCGCAGCGTCTCGAAGGAAACGCCCGCTCGCAGTTGGCGGACAGCAAAGGTATCGCGTAGCAGCTGCAGCGTCACTCGCTTCTTGATACCAGCTGCTTTGACCGCGCGCGCCAAAATATAGTTGAGATTGCGATCGGTGCAGTTAAAGAGCGTCTCGCCCGGCTGATGCTGATACTTGCTTAAATATTCTCGTACAATGTCCGTAAACTCGGGTGGCAGAGCCAGACTGCGCTCGCGATGCTGCTTACCCGTTGAGGGAGGAAAATGGACGCTTACCAGCGGCTGCTGTGGGTTGGAGAGATCGATGTGCTCTGGCTTGAGAATCATGATTTCTTCTTTCTTAAGGCCCGCATGCAGCGTCAGATAGATCAGGCAGAGGCAGCGTGCATCATCGGCTGCCGCTTTGAGCAGCCGCTCAATCTCTTCCTCGAAGAGAAGCTCCGGTAGAGGCGGCAAAGGACGCTCCAGGATGAGGCTCGCCGAAGGATCTTCACGAATCACTCCTTCACGTGCCAGCCAGGAAAAGAAGTTCTTGAGAAAGGTGACTCGTCGTGCCATCGTCTTGGGGGCCGGCGTATGATCTTTATTGCCAAATTTCAGCTTCATGAGCCAGTCGACAAGGTCCTCTTTGGTAATCCTGCCAACAGGCGTCTCTGGCCCCATGAATTCGCTGAACATCTTGAGGTCAGAGAGGAAGCAGGTGATCGTATAGTTCGATTTCCCCCGCAGCTTCAGCTCCTGCTGATAGGGCAAGGCACAGGCTGCCAGGCTGGACTGCTCGGTCAGCGGCTGAGTACGCACCAGCGGCGGAAAAGGGACCTCGCGCGGGTCCGCCGGCTGAGCAACGACCTGCGTGGCCCCAGGAAAAAGACCAGTTTGGACCACTACGCGCTCGTCTTGCGCTACGCTCTCCGTTGGCTGCTTCTTCTGACTATCCTCGTGCATGAGCTGCTCTCCAGTGGTAGTTTCATACTCTGAAGCTGTTCTTTTTGTATTTCATTATAGCAGGAGAAGCCAGCGCTGTTCAACCTTGGCGCTCGCCTCCTGTGACTCCTTTCTCTCGCTCGTCGTTGCTCAAGTGAGGAGGGCTTGCCCTCTTCTCACACTGCCCAGAGAGGATGGTCTTTCTCCTGCATGAGACGTCTACCTGCGCTCTTCCCTGTGCTTGTGGTTGGAAGCCTGGCCCTCGCGGTGCGCGTGATCTATAACCTGACGGTAGCGGCGGCTTACGTTCCCCTCTTTGATGCGCGCTCCTATGAGCAGATTGCGCTTCATCTCCTGCAGGAGCACTGCTTCTGCGAACATCCCTTGGTACCTACCGTCTACCGGGCGCCACTCTGGCCTGCCCTGATCGCTTGCATTTATGCTTTGTTCGGTCAACACAATCTACTGGTCCGCTTCTTTCTCTCACTGGTCGGCACCGGCACCTGCCTGCTCCTCTTTTTCTTCGTCCGTGATCTCTATGGGAAGCGGTTGGGCATGCTGGCCGGTCTGTTCGCTGCTGTTTATCCCGAACTCTATATTTATGATGGATGGCTTTATTCAGAGTCAATAACTATTTTTCTATTACTTGCCCTATGTTATATACTGTATCGTATGACTACACGTGAAACAACGTTATTCTCATGGTGCCTCTGTGCCATTGTGCTGGCGCTGCTGGTGCTGGCGCGTCCGAATGGGCTGCTGGCGTGTGGTATCTTTCTCTGCTGGCTGTTCCTGGCCCTCAAGCAGCATTGGCTCTCCTGGTGGTCGCGCTGGCAGCTAGTAGGGCGTGCCTGTCTGGTTGGGGGGCTGACGCTCCTCATGCTTACCCCCTGGACCCTGCGCAACTATCGTGTCAGCCACAGCTTCCTCCCAGTCGCTACTGGTGATGGCACCGTTCTGCTGGGCGCTTACAACGATCTCGTCCTGACGACCCCGGGCTATATTGGTTCCTGGATCAATCCGCGGCTTGCCGCTCCTGCGCTCGCGGCCCGCTACCCAGCAATCTGCTCTGCTCCTTGCGAGCTGAAGCGTGAGGAAGATTTCAAGCGTGGTGCCGGGCTGTGGATGGAGCGTCATCCGGGCAGTCTTCCATTTCTGCTGGTCATGCACCTTTGGAACCTCTGGCAACCGGAGACCGTGGAGGGCGATTTGCCGACCATTCGCTTCCCCTCAGCGCCTGGAGCACTGGAGGTTGTCCTCATGATGCGTTCTTTCCCGCTCCTCGTTTTTGCCCTGGCCCTCCTCGGAGTCGGCACGATCTGGGGCCGCTGGCGTCTCTGGCTGCCAGTTCTCCTGGCTGTCGCTTTTATCATCGGCCAGAGTCTCATCTTCTATGGCAGCCCACGCATGCGGGCTCCGATTGAGCCACTGCTGATCCTGCTGGCGAGTGCCGCTATCGCCCGCTGGGCAGAGCGCTGGCGTCGGCCCCAATACCGGCCCGGTACCGACAGAAAGGGGACGTCAGCAACAAGCCAGGCGAGGGAGACGGCTCCTCAGCCAGGCAAGAGGACCCGTCTGAAACTGTGGGTTGGCCTGGTCCTCCCTCCGGTGACTGCACTGAAGACCTACTCCAGCGATGACGAGAAAAGAAGAGGCCTCACCCGAATTGCCCTGGCATCGTGAGGGGCAATCGAGTGAGGTCTTTACCCAATGGGGATTATCTCGCTGTAGTGCTGAAGAGGCGCGTCAGGTGGTCCAGGTGGTTATTCTGACTTGCTCTCTGTGTTTTCCGACTCTCCTTCTGCTTCCAGGCTACCTGTTTCCTCCGCCTCTTCCTCGCTGTCCATAGAGTGAAGGGGGTTTTCCAGATCCTCTGGCTCAAACTCTTCATCCACCTCTTCGCTCTCCTCAACGCTGACCACACGCCCCCAATCGCTATAGCGCGCCGGTCGTGACTCCTTCCAGACACGGATGGTGGGTCGCATCGTCGGGAAGGTGCGCAGTCCTTCTGGCGCAGCCGGCCCTTCGAGCTGCGGCTCATAAGCCGGAGCGCTCTCGCGCACGAGTACCTCTTCCCCCCAGGCCGTGGCTTCGAAGCCCAGGCGACGCAGGTCCATAACCATGCCAGGCCAGGTATCCTCTGGAGCAATGGCCCACCATTCGCGCCCCCATAGTCGTACCGGGCGAACACGGAGAGGCCGATTCAGATCCCCCAGAGTAGCTAGTAGCGGCGAGCGCTTGTGTTCCACTTTTTTCATAGCTTGTCAACCGTCCTTCCCAGGACTGAGACCACCTGCTCTGGCCCCTTCTCCTGGTGCTGCATTGCGATGAGCAGCAGTGGATCTCGCTGCTGCTGCCAGGCAAGACCAGGAGAGCCGGATCTTCCGCTATTTACGATACCACATAAGCCCGGCTCTTGCCAGTAGAGCAATGCCCACCGCCTTCCCGTCGCTCCGTGCTGTGCGCCAGAGAAAGTGATGGGCATCGCCTGCGTGTTGTCGTCTGTCTAAACAGGACTGGTACCTGGTACCTGGTCCTGCCTGTCAGCTGGGGCTAGGTTGGCTGTCCTGTCTACTTGCTTTGCTCTGGCAGCCCCAAACGAGCGATGATTTCGCCGTCATGCCACTCGGGCGGTCCTTCTAACCAGCGCAGCATCCGGCGATAGCGCTGATCCTGCTCTTCGCTCTGGGCATTGGCCAGGTAGGCTGCCCTGTCTCTGAAAGCTACGGCGATATAACAATCGCGGTCATCGGCATCCATGCGGTAGACAAGCGTCGCAACAGTTCCAGGCACGTGTGCCTGCTCAAACTCGCGCAGCTCTGCCAGGAGCTGTGCCTCCGCTCCGGGCTTGATCCGACAGTGGGCGACTGTTCCATACATGGGGTCTGTTCCTTTCTGTTTAACTGCAATCAGGGACATTGCCGCATCGGATACCGGGCCGATGCTGTTGTTGTACCCCGTAACCCTGGCTTCTAGCAAGCACAGCTATTGGATATGGTGACCGCGTCCAAAAAAAAAGACGCCGCCAGCTCGCTTTCTGAACGTTGGCTTGACGGCGTCGCCCTGTCCTGGCCAGCCGGGCAGCTGCTTGAGGCCCAGCGCTGAGCCACTTCTCTCGCCAGGATGGGAGGGGCAGAGGGTCTGGAAGCGTAGTGCCAACAAGCGGCGCGGCCCTCTACTCTGGCGTACCTGGCTTTCAGCGGCTCAGCTCAGTGCGTAAATTGCCAGGTTACTATAGACCACGTTGGCATCGTTCTCTCCCACAGTGCCGAGAAAACCGATATTGCCTTCCGTGTAGCTGTTATCGCTAACGGTAGTCAAATAAACATTATTGGCGTAGAAGGAGAGGTTACTTCCGTTGGCGATGATCTGGAGCGTATTCGCCACACCGGTTCCAGACTGCAGAGCCGGGGAGGCGGTCCAGTCGGCGAAGGGCTGTTCGAGGCCCCCGTCGAATCTGGCGATGCGGTAACGGCCCTGGCTGTCAACCTCAAAGAGGTAGCCGGAGGAGAGATTGAACAGATTAGGGCGCAGGCGAATGAAGACGCCTCCCGAGGAGCCGCTCAGAATCTTCATCTGCACACTGAGGGCGATATTCCCGTAACTGTAGTTTACTTCACGACAGATGCGCTGTGTTGTTGTCAGACTGACAGCCTGAACAACGTGGTAGCCATCGCCACCAAAGAGGCAATGATTGCTGCGGTCCCAGTTGGCCTGCCTGGTGGCCGGGTTATCGGCGCTGGTCAGTGCATCGTTGTAGACCAGCCTGCCGGCGGTGGCGGTCTGCCAGACTGCCGCGGTGGCGGTGGCCTGAGCTTGCACAGTTGCAGTGGCCCCGGCGACCGCTGTCTGCGTAGCTTGCGCTTGAGCCTGGGCGGTGGCGGTAGCCTGAGCCTGAGCGGTGGCGGTCAGATTGGGGGTGGCGGTGGGCGTCTGCTGCTGTCCGCTGGACTGACCGCTAGAAGCCGTGGGCCGCCCATTTGTTCCCTGGTGAGGCGAGGAGAAAAAGGCCAGTGCCAGGGGGATGGAGATGGCAAGCAGCAGAATGAGGGCCAGGCTGACAATGAGCAGGCCCCGCCGGGTCGTTCTGGCACCTGGCTGGTATCCGTATTGACCATATTGATCATATTGCCCATAGGGTAGCGGCTGTCCATAGCCAGGATAGCCTGGGCCTGTTGGAGGCGACCCGGTCGCAGCGGCGTTAGTTTGTCCTGAAAAAGGGTAAGAGGTTGGTTGAGGCGGAGTTGCTGCCCCCACGCTACCCATGCTGCGTAGCACCAGTGGCTGTGGCGCTCCGCTCCCGGGGGTTCCTGCGCTGGCGGTGCCGGCCTGGGCCCAGTTCTGGTATTGCTGGGCTGTGGCTCCTCTGGCTAAGGCCCGGCTGCTACCAGCTACTGCCTGACAGAATGCCTCAGCCAGCTCACTGGCGCTGCTATAGCGCAGCTCGGGTCGTTTCTCCAGCCCTTTGAGAATGACCTGCTCGACTGCAGGACTGATGTGCGCAGCATAGAGATGTGGTGGCGGGGGCGGCTTGCTGATATGCATCGTGACGACCGCGATGGGATTCTCGGCAGTGAAGGGTAGGCGCCCGGTGACCATCTCAAAGAGCAGGACCCCAAGCGAGTAAAGGTCACTGCGCACGTTGGCCCGATTGTCTCCCTCGAACAGCTCCGGCGCAACGTATTCGACGGTCCCTAGCACGTTACCGGTGCTGGTGAGCTGCGTGGCGTCGCTGGTTGTGCGCGCGATGCCAAAATCGGAGAGGTAGCAGTGTCCATCGGCATCGAGTAGCACGTTAGAGGACTTGATATCGCGATGGATGATTCCCTGACGATGGATGTAGTCGAGGGCCGCGGCAATCTCGCGCAGGCTGCGGCAGGCTTCGCTCAGCGAGAGCGGCCCCTGCCGGATGCGGGCCCGCAGCGTTCCTCCCTCCATGAAAGGCATCACAATATAGTACCAGGTCAGGCCATCTATCTGGCCCGAGCCGGTGTCATAAATCGGCACCAGATGCTCGTGCTTGAGCGAGGCCATCAGGCGCGCCTCGCGGATAAAGCGCCGCAGCAGCTCCTCGTCTTCTCGCTTGAACACCTTGATCGCCACGGTACGCTCAACCGCTAGGTCGTAGCCCTCATAGACGTCGGCCATGCCTCCTTTGCCAATGAGCCGGCGTAATTCGTAGCGTTCGAGGGTCTTTCCCTCCAGACCTGCCATGCATCTTCTCCCGATTGAAGTCTCACGGTCTTGGAGAATGCTATCTTGCCCGCCGCTAGGGGACATCTCCTTATAGATACAACGGTTGACCCTCCCTTTCGTTACTTGATCCAACCTCGCTTGATAAGAAAGAGCAGGAGCGGTGCCATGACGGCACGGTAGATCATGAATAAGCCAAAGGGAGAGATAATCAACAAGCCGAGGCACATCAGAGCAATAGCTATATTGAATAACTGAGGGTTTCTCTCTGTAAGAGCGAGATCTGAGATATTTTTGATTAAGAAGAGGATCAACCTCCCCATGACGAGGATGAAGAGTGCCGCCCCACAGCCGAAGCCTCTTCTGAGGGAGGGTGACAGGCGTTGAAGAAAGGTGCGATAGCTGAGAATAGGCTGGTAAAGTGGATGAGCTGCCCGGATAGCCTGTAGCAAGCGCTGCTGCGTCGCTTTCTCTTCAGGGTCCAGGCGGATTGCCTCCTTGAGAAGGTGCAGCGCCTGCTGAGGCTGGGCCTGATAGTTGAGCAGGAAATCGCCGTAGTCACTGAGAATCGCGGCATTCTGTGGGTCGAGCGCCAGGGCGCGAAGGTAGGCTTGCTGTGCCAGGGCCAGATTACCATCGATGCTGGCCTGGTATGCGAGCAGGGCCTGCAGACGGGCCTCTTCGGGATCAAGCTCCACAGCTTTGTAGACGTAAGGGCGAGCCTTGTCTGCCTCGGGCCGCGGCTTGAGAGAGAGATAGCTTGCTCCCAGAAAGTAGTAGGGCCAGGGATTAAGCGGTTGAAGCTCTCTTGCCTTCTCCAACTCGGCCTGAGCGAGCTGTGATTGCGATTTCGCCAGCAGGATGATCCCATAGAGTAGATGGTGTGTGCTGGACTGAGGGTCAAGCCGTAGGGCTTCTCGTATGGCGTCCTCGGCCTGGGCGTAGTCCTTGTTCCGCATGGACGCCACAGCCAGCAGCGCCAGGGCATGGGGGTTCTCCGGCTGAGCGCTCAGGACCTTGCTCATCAGCTCCAGCGCCAGCTGTGGCCGCTTGAGGTTCAAAGCGACAATGGCTTTCCTATAGTTCCCTATGATCGCCGCATCGTCCGGAGTCTTCCTCGTCTCTTCGCTCATGGTCATTTACCACTTGGCCTTTTGCATGAAACGGAGCACGTCGTCGTAGAGGCCTCCCTCGTTGCTGTAGGTGGCGTAATTTTTGGCGGTGGCAAACCATTCGAGCGTTGAGGGACGAACCTGTTTGAGCGCGGCTAGCAGATCGCTGGTGCGCAGGGGGCGTGGCTGGCCCGTTTTGAGCGCTTCGCTCAGCACGGCATCTGTGGCTCGCTCACAGACAGCGCGAATATCGGCGCCAGAGAATTTCTCCATCTGCCTGGCGAGCTGTGGGTAATCGATGGCCTCGGTAGGCTTCTCCTCCAGGAGGAGGCGCAGAATCGCGCAGCGCGCCTCCAGGTCCGGGGGAGGCACAAAGAGAATGCGGTCGAAGCGCCCAGGCCGGCGCAAGGAGCTGTCGACAAACCAAGGGCTATTCGTCGCTCCCAGCACGAGGATCTCACTATTATTCGTGGAGATGCTGTCTAGCTCTAGCAGCAGCTGATTGGTAAGGATGCGGAGACCGTGGAAGCGCATTTGTTGTCGGCTCCCTCCGAGGGCATCCAGCTCGTCGATGAAGACGATTGCCGGGCGATTACGCCGTGCCAGCTCGAAGATTCCATGAAGGTTCTTCTCGCTGTTCCCGATGTACATATCGAGAATATCGTGAATGGCAATGTTGATGAAGCTACACTGGCTCTCTCCTGCGGTAGCTCTCGCGAGAAAGGTTTTTCCACATCCAGGAGGCCCGTAGAGCAGAATGCCGCCACCAATGCGCTTTCCAAAGCGTTGGAAGAGATCAGGTTGCTGGAGTGGATAGAGGATCTGCATGCGAATCTGCTCTTTGATGTCCTCCAGGCCCCCGACGTCCTTGAAGCTTATGGTGGGCTTCTCGACGATCTCCTGGTCGGTCTCCACTTCCTCTACGTCAGCAAAGCGCAGCAGGCGCAGCTTTCCTCGGATCACTATGCCTTGTCGGGCCAGCTCCTCTTCGTAGCTGCTCTCGCGCAAGCTCTCGTCGGCCTTCAGGGCCTGATCGTAGTAGTGGCCTGCGCGTTCATACTCCTGGCGCGCGAAGGCATTTTTGGAAAGAAGCAGGTAAAGCTCGGGAGTGGCCTGCTGCTCCAGGGCGGTCTGTAAAAGCTGCTCCGCGCGCTCGAAGTCGCCGCGCTGATAGTAGGCGCGCCCAAGGTTGACGCGGCTCGCGTGATCGTTACTGCGCTCCAGTACCGCCTGGAACTGCTCAATCGCTTCCTCAATCCGACCCAGCCGCAGCTGTAGCTCAGCCAGATGCCTCCGCAACGGAACGTTCTCAGGGCTGACTGCCAGCGCTTCTTGGAGAATCTCAAGGGTCTGCTCGTCTTCCTGGTTAGTCATCGCTTTGCTCTGCCTCACTGAGATCTTGGTTTGAAGAGGGTCAAGGTCGGCCAGCCTCCCGGCCTCTTCTCTTGTCTATTTCTTTTCCTTCTCTCGACGGTGGCTTACGCCGGGACTGGAGAGAGAGAGAGGTGACTCTCTCCTCTGTGGCTCGCTTCTCGTTTCTGCTCTGCGGTCTGGTCGGTAGCCTGGCAGGAGTCGGAGACCTCTTCTTGCTCACTATCACCTGGGGATTCTGCCTCTGCCGGTCTTATCAAGAATAACTTTAGCAGCTCTTGTGAGACGGTGCAAGGGTGGGGGGTCTCGAACGCCTGAGCCTTAAAGGGGCCTGATGTTTACTGCCTATTTACCGCTGGTACCGTTTGATGACTTTTTGGAGCAGACGCCCGGGGTGTGACCCTGGCAAGGGGTGTAAGCTGCTTGACCGGCAGCTTACACCCGTACGTAGAGCTGCTGCTGCTCATCGTAGCGATAGACTTCGTTTCCCTTGTGGAAGGTCAGGTTGCCGTGCGCATCCAGGCTGAGCCAGAGAAGGACACGGGTACCTTGGGGGAGATGAAGCGGGAGCTTCCAATGGTCAAGGCTGCTTGGTCCAACGACGCCGAGCAGCCAGGCTCCTCCATCGTCGTCGATGGTGTTGGGTTGAAATGCGTCGCAGGAAGGAGAATGATTGTCGTAAGTGTCATCGATCTGGATCTGACAGGCGTGCAGAGTAGCGCCATTAAGCGCAGTCTGAGGGTTGGCATAGGGGTAGTTGCTCATCCCGGCAACGTGCGCCAACGGATAGGTAGCGAAGGCCCAGATCCAGGAACCGTTTTGCACGGGGACGTTGGTCGTGGCATCGACATTGACCTCTACTCCTGGGGCAATGCGTACCTGCATTGTGCACCCCTGTGAGCAGTCGATTCCCTGATCGGGGGGAGTGGGCACGGGAATGAGCGGCGTCGGCAGAACCTGGGGTGGTGTAACGGGCCGCGCCTTGAGGATGATTCCGCCGAGCGCCATTAAGGGATACTGCGGCGAGAGGCGGATGACCATCCCCGGCTGGAGCCGGTGGCAGTCTTTGCCAATGGCTGAACTCAAGGCCCGCACAGTCTCCGGTTTGGCATCGCTGAAGATCTGGCTGGCGTCCGTCATGTGCATTTGAACGGTCAGGATCTCGTCGCAGTTATCCCCTTCTTGTACGGTGTAGAGCAGAGAACCTGGCTGCGGCAAGGCCCTGGCAAAGGCCGGATGGGGCGTCGGCACCGGCGTCGCCGGCACCCCTAGCGCGTAAAAAAAGCCGCTAAGAGCCGGCATAATGCGGTCCCCCAGGTGGAGGCTATAGCTGAAAACGGGCGTGACAATCGCCCCAAACAGGATCAAGAGGAGCAGCAGCTTCCAGGGTATAAGATGCAACAGCGAGCGAAATGTGTCGCTTGCTCGCGGGCGTGAAGGCATGCGACTGGCCATAAGGTGCTCTTCCCCTCACTTCATGCCGTTTCCTGGCATGGTGCTATTATAGCAAGGCCGCGCTCTGCTGGCTATCAAGAGGGACTGGCAGGCTCCTCTTGCAGCGGAAGAATAGCTCTTATTGTTATTCTACACTGTCTGCTATGGTTTCTCGGGTGGGGGGATAAGGTCGAAGGTCGAGGCTCTCTAGCGCTGGTCAGCAAAAGCGAGCTGACCAGAGGCTGGGGAGGCGCCAGCCCTGCAGGCAACAGCTGGCTCACCGGCCTCTGGTCAAGCAAGCAGACAGACAGACAGGCCGAGCAGTCCCTGGCGACCGCTTCCTTCAGGAGGCAGGAGGATGCCCCTTGTTGGGTCTTCCCTGCCTAGGCTAGGGTAGCACCCAGGTGCCAGTGCGCCCGGCCAAAGCGCGCCCGATAGCCTGGGGACAGGTGAGCAAAGCTGCGCCGCCACCACGCTCCAGGTAGCGGATGACAGCGCGAATCTTTGACTGCAGACGCTCGTTGGCGAAGTGTCCGGTGGCCTCGTAATGGCGTAGCTCGGCAAGAGTGAGCATGTCCAGAGGATACGCTTGTCCCACCTGCTGGGGACAGAGGGCCACCCTCTCGGCTGTCGTGGCGACCAGGAAGAGGTCGGCGTTCAGCTGCGTGGCCAGGAAGCTGGCAGCCAGATCGGCAGGAAGGCAGGTCTCCACCGGGTAGAGACCTCCCTCTCCATCGCGCCTCATCGGGATGCTGCCACCGGCTGCGGCAATCACGATGAAGCCGGCCTGGAGCAAGGTTTTGATGGCCTCCTGTTCTACAATCTCCAGCAGCTCCAGTCTTGTGCTGGTTGCGTCCTTTGCGCTTAGTGGGCCGGCCATGTCCGTCTCCAGTTCGTCCGTTGTCTGGGCCTTGGCCACGGGTCCGCTGGCAGGCTGGGCGAGCGTCGTCTCGCGGTCGCCTGGGCTGACAACGACCCGCGTGAGCAGGCAGGCACTACGGCGGTTCAATCCCCGGTGCTGCAGCTCATCATCCAGCGCCTGCTGGATCAGATAGCCCAGTCTCCCCTGAAGTCCCGCCAGGAGACTTGCGGGGAACCGCTGGGGAGGGAGTGGGAGCCTGTGAAGAAGAGATTCGCCTGGCTGGTCAATCTGGGGGGTATTGTCATGGGCAATGACCACGTTCCAGCCGTTGACGATCAGGTCGACGATATGCTTTGCTGAGGCGCATATGGCCTCAAGCTGCCCAGGTCCATCCCTGTCTTCCTCGTCTTCGATCAGTGAGTTACCGCCTATGGCAACGACAGCCAGCTTGCTCATTGAACGGGTATCCTCCTCGGATAGTTCTCTCCACTGGCCAGCGAGCGCCTGCTGTGCTGCGCTCAGGCGCTGGCTTGCAGCTCCAGAGCATGCAGCCCTTCACCGCCTCTGGCGAGCGTGACAAGCTCTTCCTCGCCTTGCTCGACTGTCTCACCGCTGCGCTGGCCACTAGCCGTGGCTAGCAGGATGACCGTCTCCTGGCGCCTGATCTTGCCTTCCTCAAGCAGCTGCAGCAGAGCCGCATAGGAGGCTGCTCCCGCTGGTTCGACAAAGATACCGGTCAGGGCGGCCAGCTCCTGGCGGGCTTTGAGCAGGGCCTCGTCGCTGACGGTGATCCCAAAGCCGCCGCTCTGGCGGACGTGGCGCAAGGCCATGACTCCATTGTGGGGATGACCGACGGCGAGGCTCTCCACCTGGGTTGTTGGAGAAACAGCCTCTGGCTGGCGCTGGCTCTCGTTGCTAAGGGAGCGCACGAAAGCCGGCGCGCCTTCTGTCTGCACCGCGATGAGGCGCGGAATCTGACGGACAATGCCAAGCTGGCGCAGGTCTTCGAAGCCGCGGTAGATGCCACTGATCAAGCCACCATCGGCCACGGGTACGAGAATGGCGTCGGGAACGGCGTGCCCCAATTGCTCGGCAATTTCCAGACCGACGGTCTTGAGTCCTTCGACAATATAGGGATTGTAACCGATATTGACGTTGTACCAGCCGAATTTGGCCGTGGCCTCGACGCTCAGGTCAAAGGCGTCCTCGTAGCTGCCGTCGATAGCGAAGATTCGGGCGCCGCAGAGCTGCAGGACCCCGGCGAGCTTGCGAGCGCTGCGCAGGGGGAGAAAGAGCTGACAGCTCAGTCCCAGTGCTGCCGCCTGCTGACTTAGCGCCAGGGCACTGTTGCCTGTTGAGGCGCAGACCAGCTTGCGCTCCTCTGGCAGGGCCAGGCTGGTCGCGACAAAGGCCCCACGGTCAGCGTATGAGCCGCTGGGATTGCGCGTTTCATCTTTGAGCCAGAGATTGCGCATATTGAGGTGCTTGCGTAGTCGCTCTGCCGGGTAGAGCGGCGTTCCCCCGACGATCAGCGGCGGCAGGCGGTTGCCGTAGGGAATGGGTAGGAAGGGACGAAAGCGCCGGATTGAGGGATCACGGCTCTCGGCGTGGTAATTCCAACGAATCTGGTCATAGTCATAATGAACTAAAAGAGTGCCCTGGGGACCGCAGTTCGGGCAGGTGTAGGTGACGCTGCCCGGAGTATAGCTGCTGCCGCAAAGAACACATTCCAGCTTTAGAATATGGCTCGCTAACAGCATAGAACCTGTCCTTTATGTATGTACAGTAATAAGTTGAGTGAGGTTGTGGTGTGGCTGGCCTGTCCCCAACTGTGGTTCGTGGCCAGCCTTGTTGCCTGTACTGTGGGTGGAAGGGAGGAGCTTGCTCTGTTGCTCCACTGATCCCACCGCTTGCTATTATGACACATACGTGAGCCTGACCAGGGAGCGATCGACGCTGGCCAGGTGAGGGCAGCCTGAGAGGGCCATCGCTTGCTCCAGCTCGTCGCGCAGCATCGTCAGGATCTCGGCCACTCCCTCGGCTCCGTTAACGGCCAGGCCCCAGAGCGGGGGGCGCCCGACGAGGACCGCTCGCGCTCCCAGTGCCAGGGCCTTGAGGATATCGCTGCCGCGTCTGATCCCGCCATCCAGGTAGACCTCGCAGCGTCCTGCCACTGCCTCTACGATCTCGGGCAGAACGTCGATGGTAGCGGGTACGCCGTCGAGCTGGCGCCCTCCGTGATTCGAGACGATGATGGCGTCGACCCCATACTCACAAGCCCGCTGGGCGTCCTCGCCTCTCAGAATGCCTTTCAAAATCAGTGGCAGGCGAGTGAGCGAGCGTAGCCAGGGAATGATCTCCCAGGTGCAGGAAGGATCGGGCTGGTCGCCCTCGCCCTCATGCTCAAAATTGGCCTTGCGGATGCTGCGACTAAGTGGGTTGCGCGCGGTGCGCTCTTTATTTCCCCAGCGCGGCGTGTCAACTGTCAGCACCAGGCCCTGATAGCCAGCGGCTTCAGCTCGCTCGACCAGGCGCTGGGCGGTCGGGCGCGCCGTGATATAAAGCTGGAACCAGAGTGGTCCGCCAGCGGCGGCGGCTACTTCCTCCAGACTGCGACTGGCCGAGGTGCTCACTACTAGCAAGGTACCAGCCAGGGCCGCCCCTCGGGCCATCTCGCACTCTCCTTCGGGATGCGCCAGGGTTTGCAGGGCCGTTGGTGCGATGAGAATGGGCATGGGCAGGCTCGTACCGAGCACTGTTGTCGTCAGGTCAACCTGACTGACGTCAACCAGGACCCGTGGCCTGAGTTTGATGCGCTCAAAAGCGCTGCGATTGGCCCGTAGTGTCACTTCATCCTCTGCTCCACAGGCGTAGTAGACCCAGGAACCGCTTTCCATGCGCTCACGGGCCAGAGCCTCGTAGTCGAAGACGTTAATCAGGTCCATTGTACTTTCTCCTTTTCGCTCTCCTGATTCCTCACGTAGCCGCTCTGGCTGCTTGCTGTCTGGCCATGTAGAGGGCGTGCAGGACGCGCTCCGGAGTGAGTGGAAGTTGACGCAGGCGCACACCAAGCGCGTCGGCAACGGCGTTGGCCAGGGCTGGGGCCACGGCAGCGATAGCTATCTCGCTAATGTCGCGGATGTCGAGCGGGTCGGCGCCGTCTCCCTCCATCAGGACAATGCTTGTCTCGGGCATATCGCGGGCACTGAAGATACGATAGTCGTTCAGGTTGGTCGTTAGCGGGTTCCCCTGCTGATCATAGACCATCTCTTCGCAGAGACCATAGCTGAGTCCCTGAGCGATGCCACCCTCGATCTGCCCTTCGGCAAGAACAGGATTGACAATGTGGCCGCCGTCGATCGCTGAGACGACCTTGAGCACATGCGTGGCGCCTGTCGCGGTGTCGACCTCGACCTCGACGCCCTGGGCGGCAAAGGTCGGAGCACTGCAGGCCGCACTCCAGGAGGAGGTGGCGCTGATCGACGTCGGCTGCTCGCCGTAGAGAGCCTGTAGCGCTACCTGCGAGAGGCTGAGGCTTTGACCACCTGGGGCGCGGATCACAGAGTCGGCCAGAGAGAGGCTCTCCGCTGGCACGTTGAGCAGCCGCGCGGCAACACTGAGTAGCTGCTGCCGAACCTGCGCGGCTGCTTGCCTGACAGCGTGAACACAGGCGTAAAGGGAAGAAGAGGGGTCGCTGCTCGTATCGAAAGGAGTGCTGTCGGTATCAGGAGGATGAATGAGAATATCTTCGGGACGCACGCCGAGACCCTCGGCGGCGATCTGGGTCAGGATGGTGTGGCTGCCGTTGCCGTTCTCGGGGAGGCTGATGAGCAGGTTGAAGGAGCCGTCCTCGTTGAGCTTGAGCGTGGCGCTGCTCAGCAAGGACGGGCGGGGAATGGGCAGGTGCATGGCCAGAGCAATGCCGACGCCGCGTTGGATGCGTCCACTCTGGCTCTGTCCCTGTCGGCGTTTCTCTCGCCAGTTGAGCTGCTCTTCGACCACCTGCAGGCAGTGAGGCAGGCCGCAGTGTCTGAGTCGCACGTCCGCCAGTTGGCTGGAGGCCAGAGCTGTCTGGGGAGTGGCAGACTGATAAGCGGCTGTGGCTAGAGGGAGGAAAGGAAGGATCTCCCCCTCCTTGAGCCAGTTTTTGCGTCGCAAGGTCAAGGGGTCCATGCTCAGGCGGCGTGCGATCTCGTCCATGTGGCTTTCGAGGGCAAAAAGGCCCGCCCAGGCTCCATTGCTGCGGAAGGCGCCAGCAGGTGGCAGGTTGGTATAGACCACCTGGGCACTGTAGCGCAGGCTCGGACAGGGATATAAGGGGAGGCTGTTCAACCCGCTTCCCACTGAGAGAGGGACGGCCTGACCTCCGTAGGCACCGGCATTGACCAGGACTAACATCTGATTGGCGAGGATCGTGCCGTCGCGCCGAAGACCGGTCTTGAGGCGGATGATGTGGCTCGGTGCCACACGGCTACTGCGAAACTCGTCTACCCGGCTGTATTCAAGGCGCACAGGACGATCGGTAGCCAGGGTGAGCAGGGCGCAGAGGTCTTCAACGAGAAGATCGTGCTTGGCTCCAAAACCCCCACCCACGCGCGGAGCGATGACCCGAATCCGGCGCGGCGCTAGCCCGGTCAGGACAGCCACAAGGCGCCGCACGTGATAGGGCACCTCGCTGCTCGTGCGCACGACGAGGCGGTCATCCTCATCCCAATAGGTAATTGCAACGTGGTTTTCAATGGCCACCTGCTGGATCTGGGGAAGGACATATTCCCCTTCCACGATCAGCTCGGCGCCGGCAAAAGCCCGCTCAACGTTGCCCTGCTCGAACTGCACGTGAGCTGCGATGTTGCGATTGGCATCGTAGATGCCATACGATTCCGGTTCGGGGTGCAGCTGAGGCGCTCCCGGCTCGAGGGCCTTGCGGGGATCAAAGACGGCGGGCAGCGGCTCGTAGTCGACCTTGATCAGCTTGAGCGCCTGCTCAGCGATGTCCGCCGTCTCGGCGGCGACGACTGCCACGCGGTCCCCTACATAGCGAACGATGTGATCCAGGCTGTACTGGTCGTGTGGTCCAGGCTCAGGCCAGGGCTGAGCGGCGCTAGTGTAGGGGATGCGGGGAATGTCTTTGTAGGTCAGAACGGCATGGACACCCGGTAAGGCGCGCGCCTCTGTCGTATCGATCTCGCGAATGATGGCGTGAGCATGGGGGCTTGTAAGAAGCCGAGCGTGCAGCAGGCCGGGCAGGTTGCAGTCGTCAGCAAAGGCTGGCTTGCCTGTGACAAGCTTGATGGCGTCAATCTGGCGTTCTGGTCGCCCCATCATGGCATGCACGGGTGGTGCTTCCCCGCCCCCGCCCACCTGCTCGTCTGGCTCCAGTGGAGCAGGCCCAAGATCCCAGGGGCGTGTGCGACCACCACTGTCGGGAATGCTGATCGGTTCGATATCTTCGCCGCGCAGCAAGGCTGCAGCGCGCTGCACGGCCTGGACAATGCGATTGTAACCAGTGCAACGGCAGAGATTCCCCGCCAGGGCGTCACGGATCTCTTCCTCGCTGGGATTGGGATTGCGCTGCAGGAGCGCGTAAGCTGAAAGCAACATACCGGGGGTACAGAAGCCGCAGTGGACTGCGCCAGCGTCGATGAAGGTCTCCTGTAAGGGATGGAGGCGGCGAAACGAGCCGAGTCCCTCGACCGTGGTCACCGTCGCGCCAGCTGCCTGCATGGCGAGCATGACGCAGCTAGGACGTGGCAGACCATCGATGAGCACCGTGCAGGCTCCGCAGTGCCCATGACCGCAGCCGTGCTTGACACTGTAGTAGCCTTCGCGCCGAAGAACGTTCAGCAGCAGCTCATTAGGGGCGACATCGAGGCTCTTGATCACTCCGTTGATGCGTAGTTCGAGTTCCATGAGATTACGCTCTCCCTTCCGAGGACGTAATGTCACGCCAGCGTGCTATGTTTGCGGCTTCTTCGAGGGCCCGGTAGGCCAGGTTAGCGCCGCAGACACGCCGGTAGCCCTGGCTGGCGCGGAAGGCGGCGGGTGGGCGGAAGTCGGCCAGGCCGGCCTGGACAGCGGCGGCCAGCAGGCGCAGGTCCTGGACAGGTTGACCCTCCAGGCGCCGCTCGATGGCGGGCAGGCGCTGTGGCTCCATGTTGACGCCACCGAGGGCCAGACGCACGCTGCGATAGCGTCCGTTTTCGACCTCCACCAGGGCGGCAGCGGTGAGCAGAGCCGTATCAACGGCACTCCGGCCAACTCGTTCCAGGGCTGTGCCCCAGCCGCGGCCAGGGGGAGCGATCTGCACTTCGATGATCAGTTCCTGGGGGCGCCGTTCCAGCAAGAGCCGCTGGTAGGGGACGCGCCGCTCCTGTTTGCCTTTGTAGGTGACACCTGAAAGCGCGAGACCCGGGCGCTCGGGCGTGCCGCCGCGTAGATCGACCTGCGTTTTCTGGCCGGAGCGTAGGACAACCTCGGCATCGACAACGGCCAGGGCTGTGAGCAGATCGGCCTGGGCGCTGGCTCCGAGCGCTAGTGTGCCTCCCAGTGTGGCGGCGTTGCGAATGAGCGGTGAGGGAGCGGAGGACTGGGCTGCCTGAGCGAGCAGGCCACCAAGGAAACTCTTAAGCAGTGGCGCCTCCGCCATGCTCTGCAGGGTGGTCATACTTCCAATGCGAATCCCGCGCTGATCTTCTGAAATATAGGCCAGACCCAGGTCACGCAGATCAACCACGGCCTGGATGCTTTCATCGTTCTGGCCCAGCAGATAGGTGCCCCCAGCCAGGGGCACCGTTTTGATGTCGGGACGCGAGAGCAGAATGAGCGCATCATCAACGTCCTCGACCCAGTGATATTCAAGTAAGTTTGACAGCATGCTAAATCCTCGGACTTTCCTTGCCTCAAGGCCCGGCTGGACAAGCCGAGAGTTGCTGGCTCGGCTTGCCTGTGTGCTGATCTGGTTGATGGGTTGGCTAACTTTGCAGTGGCACCGGTGCAAAGCGCTCAACGTCGATCAGTCCTTGATCGGTGAGCTTCAAGGCTGGAATCACTGAAAGCGAAAGGAAGCTGAGGGTCATGCAGGGATGCTCTAAGGTGCAGCCGAGGGCGGTGGCGGCCTCGTCCAGGGTCCGCAGGCGGGCAACTAGCTCGGCGATAGGCGCGGCGGAGACCAGGCCGGCCAGGGGCAGAGGCACGCTGGCCCGTAGCTCGCCGTCAACGACGAGGGCGAAGCCTCCTCCCATCTCTGCCAGGGCCTGGGCTGCCTTGACAATGTCCCGATCGCTGACGCCGGCGATGACCAGATTGTGGGCGTCGTGGGCCACGCTAGAGGCGAGGGCACCACGCTTCAGCCCCAGACCTTGCACCAATCCCAAACCGAGACGCCCACTGGCATGATGGCGCTCGACAACTACCAGCTTCAGGAGATCGCGCTCGGGATCGGCTACGATCTCGCCGTCGCGCACTGGGGCCTCTAGCTGGAGGTGGCGGGTGACGATCTGGCCTGGCTCGATGCCGATGACTGCCACCGGTCCGGGCCGACCTGTGATGCGTAGATCTTCCTCGCGCAAGGCGGCTATTCGAATGGTGTTGCTGAGGTCCTGCGGCTGACCGGCTGCTGGCTCAACCAGTAAGCGCCCCCCCTGGGCAACCAGCTGGCCGCTTTTGTAGACCGACTCCACCTGGAACGTTGTCAGGTCGTCAAGCACCACCAGATCGGCCAGAGCACCTGGAACAATGGCCCCGCGATCGTTGAGGCGGAAATAGTGGGCCGTGTTGTAGCTCGCCAGGCGAATGGCCTCCACCGGGTCCAGTCCCAGCTCGATTGCCCGCCGCACCATTGAATCGATGTGTCCGCGCTCCAGCAGATCCAGCGGGTCGCGATCGTCGGTCACAAAGAAGGCGCGTGGTGGGTGCAGTTCCTGGATGAGCGGTAGCAGGGCCTCCAGATTGCGGGCCGCCGAGCCTTCGCGGATCATGAGCCACATGCCCAGACGCAAGCGCTCGCGCGCTTCAGCAGCTGTGGTGCACTCGTGATCGGACGAGATGCCCGCGGCGGCATAGGCACAGAGATCCCTCCCTTGCAGCCCTGGGGCGTGACCATCGACAACCAGACCGTGATTCAGGGTAGCAGCGATTTTGGCCAGGACCTGCTCGTCGCCGTTGAGCACGCCTGGCATGTTCATCATCTCGGCCAGCCCAAGCACTCGCTCCTCACTGAGCAGGGGCAGCAGGTCGCTGGCGAGCAAGGGACGATAGGGCGTCTCGTACTCGGAAGCAGGAACACAGGAAGAGAGCAGCACAAAGGCGTCGAGTGGCAGGTCGCGCGCTGTTTCTAGCACGAAGCGAATGCCGGCGATGCCGGAGACATTGGCAAACTCATGCGGATCAAGCATCACGGCAGTAATGCCACGGGGGACAACCAGACGGGCAAATTCTGAAAGGACCAGCATCGTGCTCTCAATATGCATGTGCCCATCCATGAGTCCCGGGGCAAGCCAGCGTCCCTCAAGATCGCGCTCTTGCAGGCCGCGATAGCCTCCTGTCGCCTCGCTGATGCCGGCAACCCGCCCGCCAGCAATCGCGATATCGGCGGGGTAGCATTCGCCACTGCAGACATTGATGAGTCTGGCGTTGCGCAAGACCAGATCGGCAGGCTCCTCTCCTCGGGCCACGCGAATGCGCCGCCGGAGTTCTTCCACCGTGTACATCCAAAGAACCTCCTGGCCGGAAAATAGGCTGCTTGAGGCTGTTTACGCGCCTCAGCTGTTGGGGATCAGTTGACACCTCTGGAGAGCGGGCGTGCTCCGTGTCATCCTGCTTGCTTATCCGCTTGATTGGTCGCTGATCCATCCGCCACCGGCTGGGCATCCCTGCTGTCACGCCTGCTATTGCCGCACATAGTAGCAGAAATATGGCCTCTCGTCGAGGGGGAGAGGGCCCCTTTGGGAGGGGGAGAGGGCCCCTTTGGATGAGTCTTTGTGCGGCGAGCGCTCTCATAGAGGGCCGCCGTTGGGAGCTTGAAAGCTGCCTGTAACGCGGCAGGCGGCTCTGCTGAAATTTCTCCTGGGGAGATCAAAGAGCGAACGGCGGGCATAGCTGATCTGATCATCTGTGCCCCTACCTTGCTCAGTCTCCTGACCCTTCACTGATTGATGCATATCACTTATAAAAAGCTAAGGAACAGAGCAAGATGTCGTATGAGGGACAGACTGCCGCTGTAGCCCGAAGCGGGGCGGCGGTACCTGCTACCGGCCTGACGGCGTTGCGTACGCGCGGCCTCACCAAGCGCTATGGCCAGCGCCTGGCGGTGGCTGATCTCAATCTTGAAGTCAGACGCGGTGAAATTTTTGGCTTTCTGGGACCGAATGGGGCTGGCAAGACGACGACGATCCGCATGCTCCTGGGCTTGATTACGCCAACGGCTGGCAGTATCGAAATTCTGGGGCAGAACCTGCAGCGGCAGCCGAGGCTGGTCTTGCCACGGGTTGGAGCCTTGATAGAGACGCCGGCGCTCTATCTCTACCTGTCAGCCCGAGATAATCTGCGGGCCGTAGCCAGTTCACTGGGCGGTGTCTCCGAGCGCCGCATAGACGAGATTCTGGAACTGGTTGGCCTGAGCAATCGCCAGAAGGATCGTGTCAGAACCTACTCGCTGGGTATGAAGCAGCGCCTGGGCCTGGCTCTAGCCCTTTTACATGATCCTGAATTGCTGATCCTCGATGAACCGGCCAATGGTCTCGATCCCGCCGGTATTGTCGAGATGCGCGATCTCCTATATAAACTTGCTGCTCAGGGTAAAACCATCTTCATCTCCAGTCACCTGCTCAGTGAGGTCCAACAGATCTGTACGCGCGTGGCGATCATCAGGCTGGGACGGCTGGTGACCGAGGCCAGCGTGGAAGATCTGACTCGCGGGCGTGGCGAGTTCGTCGTACGCCTGGATTATCCCCACGAAGCCCTGCGGCTGGTGCGTGCCCAGCCCTGGGGAGCAACGGCATACCTCAATCAGAATGGTGAGCTGGTGACACCCGCTCCCAGCGGACGCGGGCGCGAGCTGAATCGCTTCCTCGTCGAGGCTGGCTTCATCCCCGACTCGCTGGCTCCTGCAACCCTGGACCTGGAGCAGGTTTTCCTGCAATTAACGGCTGATGCTGCTGCTATGGGAGGAAAGGTACTGAGTTAAAGATGATGAAAGAAGCACTAGTCTCTTCTGCTGAGCGGGATAGCCAGGGGCTGAGCCTTGTCAATAGGCGTCCGCTTCTACCGAGCTTCTGGGGGCTGGTGCGCGCCGAGCTGCTCAAGCTCTCGCGCCAATGGACGACCTGGATTTTACTGGTGCTGGTGCTCTGTTTTGTGGCCGGCATCTATGTCATTGAGCTGACGATCCCCTCTCTCAAAGATGAGGTTCAGCGTGACCCGCTACACTATCTCGCGATGCAACTGCGCGGCCTGGATATCTTGCGCGTCTTCGCTGGCATCTTCCTCATCGTGGTGGCGGCTCGCTGTGTTGGCCTGGAATATCAACTTGGCACCATTCGCATCCTCCTGGCGCGTGGAGTGGGACGCCTTCAGCTCCTGGGTGCCAAGCTTCTGGCCCTCGTGCTCGTCGGCATAGCGATGCTCGCGCTTGGCCTCGCTGAAGTGGCCATCTGCTCTTGCCTTCTCATGCTTCTCCAGGCGGGCAACCTCAACGCTCTCTCAGCGGCCGATGCCACTTTCTGGCACGATGCCGGCCTCTACACGCTGGCTGTCGCCAGTAGTATGGGGATCTCGCTTCTGATGGCCGTGGCGCTGGCGGTGGTCGGGCGCTCGCAGACCTTTGGCCTCAGCGCGGCTCTGGGCTACTTCCCGGCAGATAACTTTCTGGTCTTCCTGCTCTACCTGGGTTTCAGGCTCACCAACAACCAATTCTGGCAGGATGTTTCAGCCTACCTGCTTGGTCCCAATCTCAATGTCATGGGCTCGGTCGTCACCGCTGGCCGCCTTCCCTCAACGGGCACGCAGCCCCTGAACATGCATCTGGTCGATGCGCGCCATATCTGGCTCCTTCTCCTTGTCTATGCCCTGGTGTTTCTGCTGATCGCGGTGGTGCTGACGAGGAGCCGCGATGTGAAGGAGTAGCCGATCTGGCGGTCACTACTCGATCCATCCATCAGCCTTTGCCGAGTAACCAGCCTAGACGGGCAACAGCCGGCATGCTGCCATAGGGGCTGGCCTTGAGGCGCTGGTAGAGGAGGCTGAGGTGAGCCAAAGCGCGCCGGGCGTTGAGTGCCCTGGCTTCACTGGCTGCCTGTACAGCAAGCGAGGTTGCCACCTCGTAGTCCTTGAGCACCAGGTGAGCCAGGGCCCGATAAATCACGATAAACAGTCGGCGCGTCGCAAACAGCGACTCTGTATGCAGGCTGGCCTGGTCCAGCTCGCCAAGGGCCTGGCCAGCCTGGCCCAGAGCCAGGAGCGTTCTGGCGCGGTTGAGATGATAGTAGCCGACATCGGCAGCCAGAAAGTAAGGATCGTCGTCCTCGCTGACTGCACTCAGCAGCTGACCGGCCTGGTCAAGCAAGACCAGGGCTTGCTTGCGCTCAGGCTCATCTCGGGCCAGGTGGGCCAGAATATGCGCGGCCTCCTCCAGCACAAAGCGCTGAACGGAAGGACAGGTCTCGACTACACGTTCGAGGGCCTCGCCAGCGTGTCGACGGGCGGCTTCCGTCTCCCCTAGCTCGAAATGAGCGATCGCCTGCCCGATCAGAGAATTGGCCAGCAGGTCCCGATAGACCCTCTCCCCTGGCGGCCCACCCTGGTCGCTGGCCTGCTCCCAGCTACGGGCGATGGACTGGCAGAGTTGGACGAATGGCAGGGCACTGGCGACGCCGTAGAGGTCAGCTAATCCATCGGCCACTAATTGGGCATAGTTAAACTCCAGACGCAAGATGTCTCCTAGTAGTCTATTGTGTATAATAGGGGCAAGTCGCTTCAAATAACTGATGCGGTGCAAAGCTCGTGTCAGCAGCACTGGTTGACGAGTAATCCGAAATTCAGCGTAGAGTTCGGCTTGCTGGCGTTGGTAGGTGATCAGCAGGGGCTCCTCACTATTCTCGCTGATGAGGAGAGAAGGAAAAGGGAGGGAGCCAGGAGCCGAAGGGCGTCGTTCAGCGAGTCCTAGCAAATGGGGAGGGATGCCCAGGATAATGGAGAGCATGCGCCGACGCCGCGGGGAGTCCAGATAGTCGCTGCGATTCTCCATGCGACGGATTGCCAGCTCTGACAGGCCCAGAGCTTCCGCCAGATCGGCCTGGGTCCAGGCGCGCTCGCCATTCTCCTGCCGTCGCAACTGCTGCAGGCGATAATGCTTGATAACCGCCCCTGGTAGCGGATAGCCATCGTCGCCGGCGGGAAAGGCCGGGTAGCCCTCCTGTACCCACCAGGGCGGCGAGCCGGTGAGCCGCGGATGGTGGGGGTCAAGCCCCAGCAGCTCGGGAGGAATGGCCAGCAGCTCAACCAGTTGGCGCCGCCGCTTGAGCGAGTCAAGCCCCTGTTGCTGCTTCTCTAGGTAGTAGATCATGCGCGCGTGAACGCCGAGCCGACGGGCCAGTTCTGCTTGAGACCAGCCTTTGTGTCGGCGGAAATGCGCGACAACTTGTCCAGGATGTGGATAGTAGCCGTGTTCGTCTTCGGGATCGAAGGCTCCATAGCTCCGCCACCACTCAGCTGCCATGCTGTTATTCCCCGTCCTTTCTTCTACTACTCTTGAAAACCCCTGTGCTCCCGGAATCGCCACTTCTTGATACACAAGAAGTGGACGAATAATTTGAATATTTCAATGCCAGTATATCATTGTAGCTTTTCATTCATAATTTTGCAAGCGGCCCGCATTCGGCTCGTATACTTCCTTGGAACTTTCCACCCAGCCTGCACCTGGGCCGGGCGAGTGGCTCAGAGCGCGCCTGAGCGAGCCGGGGCTGGCGTCTCAGGCGTCGCGGTCGCGGAGGTCTCCTCTCTCCTGAGCGTGAGCCTTAGCCTGCGGCTGCTGATCGCCTTCTCCTTGCAGCAGCCACTGAGACAGGCGAGGGGCAAGACGACTGGCCCGGGCCGTTGCTGGCAGAGCTGCCAGAGTAGCCGCGCTTATGGAGAGCACAACGAGGCTGCCGACCAGGAGGGCCCAGCTAGCGTCGGGAAGCTGCGGGGTCCAGGAATGCGTCAGAATTTCCAGCGTTGCCAGGCTAGTGCCTGCCACGCCCACCACTGTCCCCGAGCGGAGCAGCCAGGGAGCCATCGCACTCGCTCCCAGGGCCGGGCATGGCTGCTGGTAGGAGATCAGAGTTGTCACGTAAAAGCAGAAGAAAGCTACAAATAGGCGCAGCAACGTCATCGTAGCCAGCAGCGAGGCCATTACCGCTGGGGAACCCATTGTCTCTACGGACATCTGAGGGAGTACGACGAGCAGAACTGTGGCCACTATGCCAGTGAGGAGTGTTTGTATCACGAAAGCGCGCCAGGGAATGCGTTCCCGATTGAGCAAGGCCAGTCCGGTTGGTAAAAGGCCATCGAGGCTGGCTACAAAGAGCAAGCGTGCGCAAGCGGAAGTATGCACAAAGGCTGCACAGAGATAGAAAGCCAGCAAGCCGACCAGGGCCATATTGCCGGCGGTGTGGCCCAGGGCCATCTCAAGCACAAGGCCCGGTCCGCCGCCGGGTGCGACCAGAGCGGCGAGCGCGACGAGCAGATAGCTGCTGCAGACCAGTAGGGTGCTCCCAAGCAATGGGCGGCCTGGAGCGAGACCGGGGCGCAGCTCTCCGGCCATACTCAGAGGGGCACTATAACCAAGATAGAGGAGGGCGGCCAGGCTGCCCCCAGGGCGTGGGGACTCAGTCAGAGACCTGCCTGGGCGCCAGAAGGATGGGGGGCGCCACGCTCCCTGTTGCAGCAGTACCAGGCTACAGATCCCGCTAAGGATCACAATGGCCAGGGTCAGTGCGCTGAACGTGTTCACGATGCGCTGCACCGTGCGCTGTCGTTGCCAGCCTAGCAGGAGCAACAGAGCCAGCAGGATCAAGATCGCCAGCTCCCGCTGCCACGGTTCGGCCAGCCAGCCTGCTTTCAGACCCTGCAGCGTAGCAACAAAACTGACCAGAGCGCTGACGGCTGCCAGCAGACCTGGCAACCAGTCGCTGATTCCCACAACTGTGCCCCAGTAGGGCCCGAGTAAGCGTGCAGTCCAACTATAGAGCGCTCCTTCGGAAGGAGCCAGGGCCATCAGCTGCGAGGTTGCCAGCGTCATGGGGAGCAAGAGCATCAGCGCACCCAAGGCGGCAGCCAGTAAAGCTGGCGGCCCTTCCCTGATCAGTTGCAGCACTGGGCTGGGGGCAAACACTGCTGTGAAATGGAGCAGACAAAGATCGAGCGAGCCGATGGGCCTGGGCAAGGCCCGTCTCGTGTAGTAGTGGGAGAGCGCTGGCGGGCAGGTTGCCCGGGGAGCGCGGCCCAGCGGTCCTCCGGCCCCGGTTTGCATACTGGCATCCCTGCCATTTGGTTGCTGCCCTATCATAACCCATTCCTCCTTCCTCTTCTCCTTCCACCTTGCGCCTCCGTGTGCAGCCAGATGAGGAGATAGCGACCAGGCGAGCGGTCATGGCGAGTGAGGGGCTTGTTCACATCATGGCCAGGCTCGCATTTTACACAAGAAACACCTTCATTCATATTGTACTGGAGCAGGTATAAGGAGCAGAAAGGAGTGGGAGCAGCTCCTTCTCGCCGTGCCTTGACAGAGGGGGGAAAGATATGCTCTTATAGAAGGAACAAACAGCCGGGAGCGTCGGGCTGATGCCCCAGTGAGGTAGTCAGGTAAGTGGTGATTGATTGGCTGCCTGGCCGATCGAGTGGCCAAGAGGGCCAGCCTGGCGAAGCGACCGGTGATCCAGAGGGCGGACAGCGAGACCGCGAGCGTCAAACAAAGAGTTCCTGTGGCTCAGGAAGGACAGGCGCCCTGCTTGCCGTGCTGCTCAAAGGAAGCCAGCCTGATAGCAGAGGCAGGAGACCCGAGAAACGCATCCCCTGAAAGAGACGAGAGTGCCCTGAGCAAGCCAGAGGGGAAGAGCCAGCGACCTCCCCTCCCGGAGGCGATAGCGAGAATCCTGTGGCGGTCGCGCCAGAGAAGCCAGGCCAGGAGAGTGCCAGCCCGGCAGGAAGGCGTCCCGTATCCGGTGCTCGTCTACCCAACACAGGAGGAACGAGTGGCCCGGCACACAACCGATGGAACTCCACGCCAGGAGCCGTGGAGGACGCGGGACCACGTGCCGGGCGTTTGCGTATGTTGTAAGGAGGAAAGGAAGGAGAGCTATGGCTGAGGCCCATACAGCAGAGACCATCGACGACCTGCAAGCGCATCCTGCCGTTGCACCAGCCGAGTTTGCCCTAGATGGACGAGAGAAATTTGTCGGCGAAGGATTGACCTTTGACGACGTCCTGATCATTCCGGCGGCCTCGCGGGTCCTACCCCGCGACGTCTCGACCAAGGCCCGTCTCACGCGCACCATCAGTGTCAACATCCCCATTGTCAGCGCTGCGATGGACACCGTCACCGAAGCGCGCATGGCCATTGCCCTCGCCCGCGAAGGTGGCATCGGGGTCATCCACCGCAACCTCTCGATTGAGGACCAGGCGCGGGAAGTGGATAAGGTCAAACGCTCCGAGTCTGGCATGATCACCGACCCCGTCACCCTTGGACCACAGGCCTCCCTGCGCGAAGCGCTGCAGGCCATGCAGCACTTCCACATCTCTGGCATCCCGGTCGTTGAGAACGGCAGACTGGTCGGCATCCTCACCAATCGCGACATCCGCTTTGAGACCAACCTCGACCGGCCTGTCTCCGAGCTCATGACGCGCGAGAAGCTGATCACCGTGCCAGTAGGCACCACCCTGGAGCAGGCCCGTGACATCCTCCATCGTCACAAGATCGAGAAACTGCCCGTCGTCGATGAGCATGGCATGCTGCGCGGCCTCATCACGATCAAGGACATCCAGAAAAAGATTCTCTATCCTAACGCCGCCAAGGACGAGTACGGGCGCCTGCGTGTCGCGGCAGCCGTCGGCGTGGGACCTGACACCGACGCGCGCGCCGGGGCTCTGGTTGAAGAGGGTGTTGATGTCCTGGTCGTCGATACCTCACATGGCCACTCCCAGATGGTGCTAGACACCGTTGCGCGTCTCAAGCGCCTCTTCGGCGATCGTGTCCAGATTATGGCGGGCAACATTGTCACCGGCGAAGCCACCGAAGCCCTGATTCAGGCGGGCGCGGATGCCGTCAAGGTAGGTATCGGAGCCGGCTCCATCTGCACTACGCGCGTCATCGCCGGGGTGGGCATGCCGCAGGTCACCGCCATCCATGAATGTGCGCGTGTGGCCCGCCGCTATGGCGTCCCGATCGTCGGCGATGGTGGCATCCAGTACTCGGGCGATATCGCCAAGGCCATCGCTGCCGGCGCCGACACCGTCATGCTTGGTAGCCTCCTGGCCGGCGTTGACGAAAGCCCCGGCGAGCTGATCATCTCCCACGGCGAGCGCTTCAAGGACTACCGCGGTATGGGTTCGATCGCGGCCATGAAGCAGCGCAGCTACAGCAAGGATCGCTACTTCCAGGACAATGTCGGCGATGAGTCGCAGCTGATCGCCGAAGGAATCGAGGCCCGCGTCCCCTACAAAGGCATGTTAGGGCCACTCGTGCATCAGCTGGTCGGTGGACTGCGCCAGGCAATGGGCTATGCTGGCTGTGCCACTATTGAAGAGATGCAAACGCGCACTCGCTTTGTGCGCATTACCAGCGCCGGCCTGCGCGAGAGCCATCCACACGATGTGATGATCACCAAGGAGGCGCCGAACTACGGAACCAAGTTCCGCTAGGATCGGAGTCACTGAAGAGTGGGTTGCAATAGGTTGTCTGAGCTGCTAACAGCGCCCGAGGCAATCGCTGCAACCCACTCGCCGCTGCTCTCCTCTGTCCCTGTCAGATCAGGGCAATATCTCCAGGCTCAGAAACAGAGCGCCTGCTCTCCTTCTTCTTTTTCTTCTCCTCCTCCTCCTCCTCTTCCCTATCCTCCACTGGCGCTCTGTGGCCGGCTGCCTGGAGGCCTTTCCTGCCCCTGGAGCCGGGCCAGCTCCAGCTCGACATTGATCAACCGGCGCTGGAAATCCGCGGCCACCTCACGCAACTCCTCCAGCTGCTGCCATAGTCCAGCGCAGCCAGGATCGCCCTCCGCAGCCGCCCGGGCCTGATCATGACGCGGGAGGAGCATCGCAGTCGTGGGCTTGCTCTCAGCAGCGACCGGCCTCAGCCTGTTGCGAGCCAGATAGGCGAAAAGTTCATCCCAGGGATAGGGACCCGGGCAGTAGCTGCGTCCCTGCGGATCAAGCGAGAAATGGCCAGTGATGCCCCCTTGTGCATCAGCGCGCCGTCGTGGAATGCCGTGCCGCTCACACAGATGGTCAATCAGCTGAAAGCTGGCCTGCTTTTGGGCCTCGGTCAGTTCGTCGCCATTATCGCGCCTCAGCTTGTGATGCTCAATTGAAAGGGTCACGTAGTTGGGATTGCCCGTCGTTCCCCACCAGCGATCATGTCCCTGACTCACGGCTCCATTGCCCCAGGCCGCATCGGCCTCGCGTACAAGCTGGAAGATGCGCCCATCGCGCCCAATCAGATAATGGGTGCTTGCCTCCGTTGCGGGACGCTGGAAGAAGGCCACCACCTCCTCGGCAGTCGCAAAACCAGCGGTCCCATGCACAATGATCCAGCGCGGTCGCTCTCCTCGCCGACCGGCAAAGTAATGAGGCGAAGGGCACCACAGCGCTCCCGGTTCGTCCATCGCTCCTCCTCGGTTGGATTGATCACTCATTCAGCTGGCATACAGAGATCACCGATCAACCAGACGCCCGCCCGACTCGGCTCGGCTCTCCCCAGCCTGACCCTGCTTGCTCTTGGCCAGGTCAGAGCCAGAGCGGGGGAAGGCGGCTGGTATGGCTCATACATCTACATATAACCATTAGCCAAGAAGTCTCACCTGGTTGCGCTCTCAAGCCGTATCGTATACAATACCAGCAGTCCCCGTATGGCAGAGCATAGGCGGGAACAGGCTGGATAATTGGCACCGGCGTTCCCTTCATCCACCTGCCGCGAGGTGCAACCCGTTCATACGTGTGTGGCTTCTTTTGCTCGCTAGCTGATAGGCGAGGCAGAGCAGTTTTCTCTGTACGATCAATCGACCGACCTACCAACCGACCCGTTGCGGTGGTGCGTTCCGTGAGAGACGGAGGAGAGCATGGTTGACCTGAAGCAGGCGCTAGGCCGCTTCCTAACCATCCCAGGCGTGAGGATGGCCATCCTCGTTGGGCGCGATGGCCTGCTGATCGAGGGGGTCCCCCGCGATAGCAAGGAAGACCTCGAAGCCGTGGGGGCCATTATGACAAGCGGCCTGGGCGCCGCGGAGGCTCTGGGACGGGAGATCGCTCGCGGCGGGCTTGTTGGCGCTCTCGTCGAGTTCGAACATGGCCTGGTGAGCGCTGACCCCCTAGGCGACTTCGCGCTGATCGTGACGGTTTTCGACTCCGCTTCAGCTCTGGGGCGGGTTCGCCATCTGGTCAAAAGCAGCCGCGATGAGATCCTCGAAGCGCTCGATATCGCTTGATCAGGCGCCGTCGCTCACTCGCTCGCTCGCTGGCTCGCTCACTCGTTTTTCTTTCTTTTGCTTATTTGTTTGTTGGCTCGTTGGTTCGTTCGTTGGTTCGTTCGTTCGTTCGTTCTTGCTTCGCGGTTTGTTCATGACGCCCGCTGCTCGCTGGCGCTCATGAAGCTGTGCCTGTGCTGTGCACGCTAAGCTTGTTGTACCGGACCGGAGGCGGCGCGTACATGGAGCAATTATCAAATCTGGTTATTTCGGATCATGAACTTGAGGCTATCCGGGCAACACTGAGCAAGTTGTTGCACGATACCAGCGCGTCCACGGTGATGTTGCTCGATAAGAGCGGCCAGGTGATCTCTAACTTCGGCAATGGGGTGCGCCGCAATGTGACTTCCCTGGGCGCCTTGCTGGCCGGTGCGTTCTCGTCCTCCCGCCAGGTGGCCGAACTCCTCGGCGAGAAGGATTTCCGTACGATCTTCCAGCAGGGCATGCACGAGAATATCTATACGACCCTGGTCGAAGAACAGTGGCTGCTGGTCATCGTCTTCGATAAACTGACCCATATCGGCCTGGTAAAGGTCTTGTCTAAAAAAGCTACCGATGAGCTGGTGCGCGTGCTTGCGCGCGTCAAGGCCGATACGTCTCGTCGAAAGACGTCCGTGATTAATGTGGAATTCCGTTCCTCTGTCGAGGATACGATCGATTTGCTTTTCCGCGATTAGGGCCTGCTTCCGAGGTAACTGGTTTCTATGGCTCTTATCAATATCGCTACTCACGAGATCCATTGCAAAATTGTCTACTATGGCATTGGATATTGTGGGAAGACTACCAATCTGCAGTACGTGTATAAGAGCATTAATCCCGCTATCCGCGGCGAGATGCTCTCTATCGCGACTGAGACCGAGCGCACGCTCTTTTTCGATTTCCTCCCCCTCGACCTCGGTACTGTGCATGGTTTCCGCACTCGCTTCCATCTCTATACGGTGCCCGGGCAGATTCTCTATGAGCGTACTCGCCTGGCTGTCCTCAATGGCGCCGATGGAATCGTCTTTGTGGTCGATTCGCAAGCGGAAAAGTTTGAGGAGAACGTCCAGAGCATCGCCGAGCTGGAGATGTATATGCGTCGTCTCGGCAAGGATCTCGGCCATTTCCCCTTCGTGATGCAGTGGAATAAGCGTGATCTCCCCTCGGCTCTGCCTGTCCACGTGCTTGATCGCTACCTGAATCGCCGGCGGGTGCCTGCCTTCGAGGCGGTGGCTTCCAGTGGCATCGGGGTCTTTGCGACCCTGCGTGCGATTAGTAAGAGTGTGATCGCCCAGCTCTAGCCGCTTGACCGGGCGGTTGGCTTCTCTGTCTTGCCTGGCCCTGGTCAGGTCTGGCTCTCGAACATTGGCTGCCGGCAGCCGGGTGCGTGCTCGCCTGGTGACGCTTATCGGGTGGATAGAGCGAGGGGGATGAGGTGAGTGGCGCCGGGCAAGGGCAAGCAGCTCTGCCACTGCTTGATCTTGTCCCTGCTTGATCGATGTTATCCCAGATGCGCATCTATGGCTTCGATTTCACCAGTGCTCCCTGCCGTCGCAAGCCGATTGTCATGGCTATTGGCCAGCTAGAGGGCAGGAAGCTCACTCTTCTTGGCCTCAAAGACTGCTCCGACTGGCCTGCCTTCGAAGCCTCTCTGCGTCTTCCTGGTCCCTGGTTGGCGGCCATTGATCTCCCTTTGGGTCTGCCCGCCGTGGTCGTGAATGCGCTCGGCTGGCCAACAGCCTGGGCGAACTATGTGACGCTGGCGGCGCGGCTGGAACTGCCCACCTTTCTGGCGCAGCTCCAGCGCTATAGTGACGGGCAGCCCCCCGGTCAGAAGTTACCACGCCGGCCTACCGATGTTCTGGCTCAGGCGCGCAGTCCCCTGATGCGTCAGCGCGTGCCGTTGGCCCGCATGTTCTGGCAGGGGGCGCCGCGTCTCCTGGCGAGTGGCGCCTGTCTGCTGCCCTGTCATCCGACGGAGACCGGGCGCTGTATCCTGGAAGGCTATCCCGCCCTGGTGGCGCGGCGCTGGCTCAGGAGCCGGCCCTACAAAGGCGAGGGCCGAGGGCAGAATACTCTCGCCTCGCGCCAGGCCAGGGCCGATCTACTGAGGGCACTGACCTCTTCTCAATTAACCCAGAGCTATGACCTGACGCTTGTTCTCCCAGCTGCCTATCGATCCGCCTGTCTGGATGATGAGCGTGGCGATCATCTCGATGCTCTCCTCTGCGCTATTCAGGCTGCCTGGGCAGCTCGGGCCAGTGGAGCCGTGAGCGCTGACACCTCCCGACAACTCCGAGAGCGTCTGAGTGCCCTGCTACCTGTCGACTGCAATCCCGACGAGGGCTGGATCTACGACCCCGCGCTTCTCTTGTCGCCTGCCCTCTCGTTCTCGTCGACGGATCGTCCCCCTTGCAGTCTTAGCCCCGGTTCAGAGCAAGACGCTAATAATCCCGGCCAGGGTCACAATCACGCCGATGATGGCGGTCAATGAGGGGATCTCATGCAGCCAGAGAATGCCGAGCAGAATGCCGCCAGTCACCTCCTGTGTGGCGATCAGATTGGCATAAGTAGCATGCAGCGTCCGTAGCGAGGCGTTGTAGAGCGTGTGCCCCAAACCGAGGGGCAGGACTCCCAAAGCAATCACTGCCCCCAGAGCTGGTAGTGGATAAGCATGGCGGAAGGCGAAGTAGAGCGTGAGCGGCAGCAGCCAAAGCGCTGCCAGCCCATAGACATAGAAGGTATAGCGAAAGAGCGGGTGACGATCCCGTTCGCCACGCCCGGCGATCGAATAGATCCCATAGCAGATAGCCGAGAGAAGAGCCAGGCCATCCCCCAGGAGCATACAGTGGCCTTCTTGAGGCTGACAAGCGGTATAGTGTGGCTCAAAACCAGCCATAAAAGCCACGCCGATCACTGCCACCGCGATACCGATATACTTGCGTAATGGCAGCGCCTCGCGCAGCACCAGGGCAGAGAAGAGCGCCACAAAGATTGGCGAGGTATAGACAATGGCCAGCGAGTGAGCAATCGTGGTAAAGCTCAGCGAGGCGATGTAAAAAATAAAGTGCAGAGCTGTTACCAGCCCATAGAGCAAGAAGCGCGGAAACTCTCGCCACCTCAACAACAGCGACTGACGTGTTACCAACCCCAGTACCAACACGAGCAGAGCGGCAATTGCCAGGCGCCAGAAGGCGATTTCGACCGAAGTAAAGGGGGCGGCAAGACGAATAAAGACGGGACTTGTTGAAAAAAAGAGCACTGCCAGGCAGGCGTAGAGCAGACCCTGCCAGGCGCGGTGTTCTGGGATGACGTCAGTGGGGACAGTAGTGTCGGTGTCGATCTCTTGGGAGGAATGGGACTGCATCAAGCTCCTCCTAGCGTGGTCCACGCCCGGTCGGTCAGGCAGCGTGGAGTGAGGCTGGACCTTCCACGAGGCTGAACGAGCGGGTGAGTGAGGACAGACGATCAGGCCGGCTGCAGACATACAGACAGCCCAGACTGCTGGCCATCGGTCTACCGTTTGTTGACAGCCTATCGGCTGTCTGGCGCTCACCAGGCGCGCCGGCCCTTCTTTCGTCGGACAAAGCTGAGCGAGGTTTGGCAGGGCTAGAATGGCTCGACCCACTGCCAGCGCTCGCTCAGGCGCTGTCAGTACTCTGAGCATGCCAGCGCCGCTGACTCTCAGCGTGCCCTGAGAAGCTAGGGACGGAGAGTTGCAATCAGGCGTTTTGGATAGAAGAGGAGGTCGATCCCATCGATGGGGTTGCGCACCAGCACATCGGCGGCTTGCAAAGCCTCGCGCGCCACCCCCTCGGGTCCCAAGACCGCCACCCCGATGGCAGCTCGGCGCAGCATTCCTGCATCGTTGACGCCATTGCCGAAGGCGATCACATTGGCCGGACCTAGCTCCTCAACATAGCGAGTCTTCTCCTCGCCTGTATCGATCACATGCAGCGGCAGGCCCAGGCTGTGCTCCAGGGCAGCGACCTGCCCATGCGTCGCCGCTGTGAGCAGATGGATAGAGAGAAAGCTGGTCAGACGCTTCAAGCGGCTCACAACCTCGGGCCAGGGCTTTCCATCGAAGGCCAGCGTACCGTTGATATCAAAGACAGCATGCTTCAGTTCAATGGTCTCTCTTTGTGGAATCTCAATCCTGATCATCTCTCTCAACCACTAAGCATCATGGCGCTCAGAGAATGAGAAGGCTGGCCGCTGTCAGAGTGGTCGCCCTCGGCTCGGCTCGGCTCGGCTCGGCTCGGCACCAAAGCGGCGAGGCAAAAGCTGGAGCGGCGGCCAGGTAAACCAACTGGTCGGCGACAAGGAGAGCGATTCGGACTCAACCCCAGTCGCTATGCAGCAGAGCAGCCCCGCTCTCGGGCGGGGCACTCTTGTGCAAGCCTGGTCGATCTCTTCCTCGCTCGCTGACCCCTCCTGGTAGCGGGGCACGAGAAGAGACACCCCCACCATCCCATCCCACTCGGCTGAGAAGCGAGCCAGCTGCTACGAACGGCAGACATCCCCTACAGCCATCCGGTTGAACGGACGGGAGAGGTAGTCAACCTGGTGTGGTGACCACGGCAGCCATCAAGTCCAGTTTGCTCGGGCCTTCCGTCCTCTCTATCTGCAAGGCAGGCCAGGCATCGAGAATAATAAGTCGGCTGGCAGCCCTTCTTGTCCAGGCAGATAGAGAAGCAAACCGACGGATAGGGCCGTCCGCACCTCGCAGCCGCTGCAATCTTATGGCCCTATCTCGGCAAATGGCCCCTCACGGCGGGTGACCATCTCCAGCAGGGCCTGCAAGCCCTCCCGAGCGCCGCGACGCTGGGCCATGCTCAAATTTGTCGCTGCCTGAAACTCATCCTCGTCCAGCACCTGTGCCCTTCCCTGGCGGTCAACCCAGACGTCGAGCAAAAGATCAACCTGCTCAATACGGTCATCGTGAATCACCGCGGGCTCGGCGATGTTGCAATACCAACCCTTGCGCTCACCATCCTTCCCTGCGATTGCGAAGATGTTGAACCAGCGATCAGTATAATAATACTCTGTAAAGCAGTCGCCCGTTTCGAAGCGCGTGTAGCCAAGGTCGCGATCGGGCCACGTCCAGAAGGCACGGAGGATGCAAATACGCGAGGTGGCAGCGAGCACTTCACCCTGGTAGGAGAAGAGCGCCTCACCTTGCGGATTTTTCTTAATAACGGTGATCATCTGCTGCGCTCCCCGTGGCAATCCCAGACGGGCCAGACCACTGCCGGCGTGACTCATCCATCCTGGGAGAAGGGTAGCAGCAAGAGCCGGCCTTGTCAAGTGGCGAGTGCCACATGAGAAAGAGACTCAAGCGTAACTAAAAGAAACGAAATAGCAAAAGATTTCGTGTTTGCAAAAACATAGGAATCTAATGAAACTGAGCAATGCCGATCGGCGCAGCAGAGCGCTCACCTCCTCATCGGGCGCTCTTGTCCAGATCAGCAAGCACGCATTCGGCCTCCAGCTGAACGGTTTTGCCCTACTCGCTTGCTATGCTATACTGACAGCGTATGCTGAGTCTTGATTTACTGCGTCAGCAACCCGAGCTTGTACGGAAAGGACTGCAGAAACGCCGGGTCAGTGTGGCGCTCGAAGAGATCGAGCGTCTGGCCGAGCAGCGTGATGGCCTTGCCAGGCGCTGTGAAGGACTCTACGGGTCGCTCAAGAATCTGCGTGAGCAATGCCGGGCGGCTGCTGCCAGTCGGCGCGCCGGACTTGAACAGCAGATCACGCGCCTCGAAGAGGAGATCCGCGCGCTGGAGTTGCAGATTGCTGACCTGGAGACGCGCCTGCGCCTGTCGCTCTTGCCGTTGCCCAATCTGCCCCATTCTGATGTGCCCACTGGCTTCCTGCGTTCGGCTAATCGCGAGCTACGCCGCTGGGGCGTCCCAATGAGCTTCTACTTCTCTCCTCGCTCGTACCGCGAGCTAGGCAGTGGGCTGGGCCTCATCGACAGCGTTGCCGGCAGTCGTCTGAGCGGCAGTCAATTTATGGTCATAAGCGGCCCGGGAGCCAGGCTGCTGCGGGCGCTGGTGACCTTTGCCCTTGACTTCTTCACCCAAGAATGGACCTACAGAGAGGTCCAGCTCCCGCTCCTGATGAAGTATGGTGCTCTGCTGGCCGCCGGGCAGTTTCCTCCTCTGGAGTCCCAGAGCTATAGCTGTCAGGCGGATGAGCTCTATCTCAACCCGGGGGGAGCACCGTCCCTGGTGAATCTCTACAGTAATACGGTCCTCACCGCTGAGAGCTTGCCCTTGCGCCTGGTGACCTGGACCCCAGTCTTTCACCGCGATGGAGGCTCATCCTCACTTCCTCCCAGTGCAGCGCGCCTGCCCTGGCACCAGCTCAGCGAGGTGCAACTGCTCTTGTTAGTGACCCCGCAGGAGTCATACACAGTCTTACAAACACTGTTGTTACAAATCGAAACACTGTTGCAGCGTCTGGAACTGGCCTACCGGGTCGTCATGCTCTGTAGCGGCCAATTGCCCTTTGCCTCCGCGATGACCCTGACGGTCGAAGCCTGGCTACCGGCCCAGCGGCGCTTTCTCCCCCTGGCCGCCGTCAGCAATTACGAAGGCTTTCAGACGCGCCGCGCCAATATCCTCTATCGAACCCCCGGCGGCCAGATCGACTACCCCCATAGCCTGGGCGCCTGTGCCCTGAGCATTGAGCAGGCGGTGGCCGCCATTCTGGAGGTCTACCAGCAGGCCGATGGCAGCGTGGTGGTGCCGAAAATACTCCGCCCCATGATGGGCCTCTCCCTGCTCACTTCCCAGTGAACGCGATTCTAACAAATGTTTGTTCTCGCCATGACAAAGTGTCTACGATGTGAGCGATCCTTGTTGTGCAATGCATGAGACAATGACCCAAATGGTATGCTCGCAGCGGCCCAAACCTTCCAAATTGAAACCGGTTGTGGTAAACTATCTAGCGGAGGGGTGGCAGAGCGGTCGAATGCAGCCGTCTTGAAAACGGCCGGGCGATGAGCCCCGGGGGTTCGAATCCCCCCCCCTCCGCTCTGCGTTGATCAATAGCGGCTGGTCTGTATCCATAGCCCGGGGGGGACTGTGGGAACAGCGCGATTTTGTCTTTGGGCGGCTGGGCCTCGTGGAGAGCGAGGATCATACTCACGCTGTCGAACAAGGTCGTTTGACGCCAACGCTGCTCAACGTTGTTGAATTTGACTCGGGTCGTATTCTGTTTGTAGATATTGCTGATGTCTCTCACGCATGCCGTGCTTGCTGGAGACGAGAAGCGCATATACACACGCGCACGCACGCATACGCGCAGCAGGGGCATTGTGACAGGCGGTGAATTACTGTGTCTACGGTGAGTTTTGCGACGACGTTAGATCGGGTCAATCTGGCTGATCTCTTGCGGCGCCTGGAGGCCCATGAGAAGAGCGGCATGCTGGTGGTGAAGCAGGGTGCTCTCTGGGTGGAGCTGTACTTCAGTCAGGGGCGCTTGCTCTGTATCGGCCCAGTGCGTGCTCAGCTGACACTGGGCGACCGCCTGCTGCAGGCGGGAGTGATCTCCCAGGCTGCTCTATCCAAGGCGATGGCGGTCCTGCGGGAACGCGGTGAGGAGCCTGGCGAGACTCGCGTTGCTCTCATCCTGATGGAACTGGGCTATGCTACACGCGAGCAATTGCGGGCCTGGGCCGCGCGAGAGGCCTCGCGCGTGCTGGAGGTCCTCCTCTCGTGGCGCTCTGGTGAGGTGTATTTCGAAGAGGGGCGCACGCCTCCTCCCTCGCGCTTACTGGTCTCTCTCTCCCCTTCTGCTCTCTTGCCCGCTCATCAGCCTGCCCCAGCATCGACGTCGCAGCTTGCCCAGAGCCAGGCGCCGTCTTCTCTGGCCAGTCCCGCCCCCGCACCGGCCCCTGCTCATCCTGGCTCTCTGCCTTCTTCTCAGGTATCCTATGAGCAGCCGTTGTTGTCACAACCCCTGCCTCCTCTGTCACAGCAAGCCCAGCCTCAGCCTCAGCCGCTGCAATCAGTGGCTCACGAGCAGGTACTCCAGGCACAGGGGCAGCTCTCCCAGCAGCTTCCCCCGACTTCCCAGCCGCGCGTGACGCAGGCGTTGCCGGAGACAGGGGCTGCTCCTCAGCGCCAGGAGCGTGGGCGCCTTGATCTGAGCTCGCTCTTTGATCCAGATGCTCTGGCCCGCCTCTCGGCGGTGGCTGCTGCTGCTCCCTCTTCCTCCGGCTCCTCGCTCACTGCGCCGGAAGCGGCAGCTGCTCAATGGCAGCCTTCTGCTGCTCAGCCGGCCACCTCAACCACTGGTGCGCTGGCTAACCTGCCGGCTCCTCGCCCGATTACGACCTCTTACACGCCGCGGCGCCTCGATGCCTCTTTTATCCATCCCGAGGCCAGGCTGACGCCGCCTGATCTGCAGGCCCTGCGTTCTGGCAACGTCGAGATTCCTCTCACGCCTGATGAGTGGCGCGTCTTTGGCTGTATTACTGGAGAGGCAACACCGCTGCAGATTGCTCAGCATCTGGGAATGCCGCTGGAGCAGGTCTACGTGGTGATTGGGGAGTTGATGGCCCTGGGTCTGATCCAGCATCCTTACCACATGCAGTCGCAGTTGCATTCCCCTGTTCAGGAGTTTTCGCCTGCCGCTCTGCCTCCAATGGCCGACCCCTCTGCCCCGCTTTCGCAGATGTCCAGCTCGCCAGCCTGGATGCCTGCCCAGGCCCAAGCGTGGCCAGCTCCGCCTCAGACTCCCCAGGTCACGGGTGCCTTCGCGCCCGCGCCCGCTTCTGCTTCGGTCCCGCAGTCTCCGATCTATGTGGAGACCGAATCGCAATGGGGGAATGGGGGCAATGGGGCCCGCTTCATCGTGGGGCGTGGCTGGGGTGTCCAGCCAACACGACCGCTCTCGCCCGGCGGTTCCGCCCAGTCCCCGTATCCCGCCTCAGTGCCCGTTGGGGGCTCCCAGCCCGGCAGGTAGCCGAGAGCAGGTGAGCAGCGTGGGAGGGGCCGCCGTCGGGAAAAGGGTCCTCATCAGCAATGAGGCCGCCTGGCCGCGTGGCCGTGGCTGCTCTCACTCCGGACAATGGCAGTTCCCCTGGCCACCGGGCCTGGCTCCAGGACAGGCCCCAGTTGTGGCCTCCTAGTGGACTGAACTGGAATGGAAGGGTGGGGACGATGTCGCAGGGTTCAGATCCTCATGATGGCTCTCAGCCGCTAGCAGGCTCACCTGCGGTGCAGGAGGATGAGGCGCTGCTGACCGAGTTAGAGCGCTTCGGCCTGGTCATTGGGCGTAGCCAGCCAATGCGCCAGATCGCCACGCTCATCCGTCAGGTGGCAGCTTTCCCAACCACGACAGTCTTGCTGCAGGGAGAGAGCGGTACTGGTAAAGAGGTCGTTGCCTACGCGATCCATGCCCTCAGCGGCGGTTCCGCGCGCCAGTTTGTTGCCATTAATTGCGCTGCCATTCCCGAAACCTTGTTAGAGACGGAACTGTTCGGCGTGGAGGCCGGCGCCTACACCGACGCCCGGGTCACACGCGACGGCTATCTCGCGCGGGCCGATGGGGGCACGCTCTTTCTCGACGAGATCGCTTCGATGCCCCTCGTCCTCCAATCCAAGCTCTTACGCTTCTTGGAAACGCGCTCTTTCCGCCGTGTTGGGGGCACCACCGAGGTTCAGGTCCGTCTGCGCGTGATTTCGGCCTCTAACATCGATCTAGCGACGGCTGTGACCCGTAAGGAGTTCCGTGAAGATCTCTTCTATCGCCTGAAGGTCTTCACCATTCATATTCCCCCCCTGCGTGAGCATCCTGAAGACATTGTCCCGCTGGTCGAGTACTTTTTACGTCAGCAGCCGGGAAGAGAAGACCGGCCCCTGCGTCTCAGTCCCGAGGCCCTGGCCCTCTTGGAACGCTACAGCTGGCCTGGCAATGTGCGCGAGCTGCGCAGTGTCGTCCAATATGGCCAGATTATGTGTGAGGGCGATGAGATTCGGGTGGAACATCTCCCAGCCTATTTGCAGTCTGCCTGCAGCAGTGCTCTGCAGCGCCTGCTGGAACTCAAAGAGCAGCTCCATTTGCCCCCGGAAGGGCTGCCCCTGGAGGAGTTCCTGGCTGAGATCGAGCAGCGTTTCATCTGTGAGGCCCTGGAGCGCTGCAACTATAACCAGGTGCGGGCAGCTGCCCTGCTGGGCCTCTCGCGAGATCAGCTGCGCTACCGCCTGGCACGGATTGGCCCGCGGAGGGGGCAACAGCGTCGTCAGAGCACGGGGGCCAGGTGGCCAGGCCCGCGCTCCGACTGAGTTGAGGCTCTGCACTCGGAAGCTGCTCGTTTGGTTACTCCTCTGGCCAATCGAGCATGAGAGCCTGGGCTCTCTCCCCGGGCTTGAGGGTCTTACCCCCTTCCGGTACTATCACCAGGGCATTGGCGTTGAGCAGCGAGGTAGTAATGTGTGACCCCTGGGGGCCGGTAGTTCGTGCCACGAAGTGGCCCCCTTCCCAGCGTACATGCGCCCGTACATAATGACGGCGCGGCGTGCGCTCGCTGACGCCATCCTCGACTGTGACCTCTACCAGCGGACGATGCAGGCGGTGGTGCCCTAGCAGCTTACGGATCAGTGGCCGCCCAAAAAGCTCGAAGGTCACTGCGGCTGAGACCGGGTTGCCGGGCAGCCCGAGCAGGGGGACCTGCCCAATACGCCCGAAAGCCAGCGGCTTGCCAGGGCGCATGTTAATTTGCCAGAAGTCGATGGCTCCCTGCTCATTCATGATGCGCTTGACCAGGTCGAACTCGCCAACAGAGACGCCTCCCGAGGTAATGATGAGGTCATGTTGCATAGCCTGACTAAAGATTTGGCGCAGGCTCTCCTCGGTATCGCGCGCCACACCCAGGCGCAGGGCTTCAGCTCCGGCCCGGCGCACAGCCGCCTCCAGCAAATACCCGTTACTGTTGCGAATCTTGCCCGGCTGCAGTGGCTCGTCCACATCGATAAGCTCGTCTCCGGTGCTGACAATCGCGACACGGGGGCGGCGAATGACCTGCACACGGGCCTGCCCCACCGTTGCCAGAACACCGATCTCCCACGGACCGATCTCGCTTCCCTGGCTCAGCACACGCTGCCCGCGGCGGATATCCTCGCCCGCGGCGCGAATATTGTTTCCCGGCGCTACCTCCTGGAGGATCTCGACCCAACTGCGATCGGCAGGATCACTGCGCGTCAGCTCGATCTGAATCACTGCATCGGCCCCACGCGGGAGCGGTGCGCCCGTCATGATGCGCATGGCTGTGCCCGGCTCGATGCCGTGCTCAGCTACATAGCCCGCGGCGATCGTCCCAATGACGTGCAGACGGGCCGGGCGACCGTTCTCCATGCGCGTATCCACGCTGCGCAGAGCATAGCCATCCATTGCCGAGTTAGCGAAGGGCGGAAGATCTTCCTGGGCTACAACGTCCTCGGCAAGCACCAGCCCTGTGGCTTCCGCCAGCGCGACGGTGATCACTGGTAGCGGCTGAATCGCGGCCAGCATGCGCTCTTGCGCTTCCTCTACACTGATCATAGGCTCTCTCTTCCTTTGCTCTGTCCTGGCTCGCTCCTGCCGGAGCGGATGGATGCGACAGGGCGAGCGGGGGGAACAAGACGGCCAGCAGGCTGGCTGACAAACAAGCCTGCCCAAAAGCAGAGAGCCTGGCAAACCAGCATGAGAGGAAGGTCTGCCAGGCTCTCCCAACGATTGCCCTTGGTACCTCGTACGGGATTCGAACCCGTGATCTCCGCCTTGAAAGAGCGGCGTCCTAGTCCGCTAGACGAACGAGGCCCGACGACCGCTGCGCGACAGCGTCTGAGAAGGCGCTGAGATGCTCTCGCACAAGCGTCATCTGGATTGTACTGTATCTGGCTCATTTTGTCAAGCGGCTTTTGACAGCTGTCTCCGCCAAGCTGCTCAGGACTGGCGAGCGCTGACCGCCGACCAGTGCCATTGCTGAGGACAGGTGTAGTCGAGGACAGCGACAGTGCCAGGCCCGGCGATGGCCACCACGACGAACTGGGGAACGCTCGATCCCTGCAGCTGGTTCGCCCGATCAGGGAGCTGGAGACCGATGCCATCCAGCTCGTGAATGTGAGCGATGGTTGCCTCAACGGTGGCCAGCTGACGCAGAATAACAGTAACACTGAAGCTGAGACTGTGGTCATGGGCGTCGATGGCCACAAAGCGCGGAATAATGGTATCCTGGGCGTTGCGAAAAGGATCTTGAAAGGTAAAGTCGGTCTTGTAGGGATTGTCAGGAGTGGCGCGCAGGTAGGCATAGGCCTCGGCGCAAAGGTGATACTTGTAGGCACTGTTGGGACTGCGTACGAGCTGAACACGCGGGGCAGGAAGACGCCTGGGCGCCAGACTGGGGCCGAGCTGGTGGATCAGGACCAGCACACCTATCAGCAAGACCGCCGCTGCCAGCGGCAGAAGTAGAAGCCCTAATTGCCAACGCTGCGTCATGGCCTCTCTCCCTTCCCGGGGCCGGAAGGCAAAACTGACCTGGTCCGGCGCCTCCCTTCCTGGCAAGGAAGAGGGTCAATGTGGCCCTGTCCGAGGCCCGAGGCTTGCCACCAGCTTGCCCTGCTCGGCCTCTCGCTTCTCCCGTCAGATTCCATAGGGAGATTGATATCTATCTATCGACCAGACTGGGAAGAGCGCGGGCGTGAGCGAGCAAGCGTTTTTGATGATGGAGCGGGAGCAGGGGCCTGGGAGGTCCCGGCCTCCAATTCAGGCTCCGGTTCCAGCAGCCTGGCCAGGCTAATCAGGAAGGCGACCAGGATCAAGACATGGAGAACGGTACACCAGAGACAAATGGCATGCAGGCGGACCAGCTCGACATAGATCAGGTAGAGCACAGTGACCATTCCGGCCAGCGACCAGAGGAACTGAGCGGGACGAAGCCAGCCAGGCTCTGTGGAGCGTAGCAGGCTCACCAGCGCCAGCCCGGCCAGGATCAGGCACCAGCCAAGGCCAGGGAGCGAGATAGGGAGCGTTGTCCCGGGCACCACCGCGTAGCTGCTGCTGAGCACATGTGCGCAATCAATAGCGCCCGAGGCCGGGCAGACCAGCGGCGCATCTTGATAATGCACGATGGTCAGGTAAATGGCGTCTCCCATGCCCACCAATGCGAGCAAAAGCACCAGGAGCTGCAAGCCTGCACGTCGTAGTAACAGTTCCATCAAGTCAGACTCTTCGATACAAAATCGGTGACAACAGCACTCTCTGTAGAGAGGATACTGCGCGGCTTCCCCTCTGTCAAGGGCTAACCCTGTGCTACAATAGAGGTGGCCTCTCACAGCTCTGGCTGCGAGGGTGCTGTTCTGTGTCTGTGCTACTTACTGAATTAGAGGATACCGAGATGGGGCAGCGCATCGTTCAGGTCGACGCTTTTACTGATCGTCCTTTCGCCGGCAATCCAGCAGCAGTCTGCGTCTTAGCGGAGCCGCGTGATGAACGCTGGATGCAGCTCGTCGCACGCGAGATGAATCTCTCAGAAACGGCTTTTCTGTTCCCAGAAGGAGACGGTTATCGCCTGCGCTGGTTTACGCCGACAGTCGAGGTTGATCTCTGTGGCCACGCCACACTGGCCAGCGCTCATGTTCTCTGGGAAGAGGAGCTATTGCGACCAGATGAGACAGCCCGTTTTTATACGCGCAGCGGCCTCTTAAGCGCTCGCCGTCTGGACGGCTGGATCGAGATGAATTTCCCAGCTACGCCGGCCACAGCCGTTCCCCCACCGCCGGGCCTGAACGAAGCCTTGGGGGTGACGCCGCGTCTGGTCGCCAAGAATCAATTCGACTATCTGGTTGAGCTAGAGAGCGAGGAGGAGGTGCGCGCTCTCCAACCGGACCTGACTCGTCTGCTGACCATTCCTGCTCGAGGGTTCATCGTGACCAGCCGGGCCAGCGGCCAGGAGTATGATTTTGTCTCACGCGTCTTTGCGCCCGCTGTCGGGGTGAATGAGGACCCGGTCACCGGTTCTGCTCACTGTACGCTGGCGCCTTTCTGGTCTAGCCGCCTCGGGAGTCCGGCGCTGACGGGCTACCAGGCGTCTGCTCGCGGCGGCCTGGTGCGTGTCCGTCTGGCGGGAGAGCGCGTCTTTCTCAGCGGCCAGGCGGTCACAGTGCTGCGCGCCGAGTGCTCTTTCTAATGGAAGGGAGGCCGCCAGAGGAGCCGCTGGCACCCTCGCTGCTCTGACTGAAGGAAGGGAAGAATGCTGAGCGCTCCACCGGTTCAGCTGGCCTAGCGAAAGACATAGCCCACGCCGCGCACAGTCTGAATCAGCTTAGGAGAAGCCGGGTCCTCTTCTAATTTCTCGCGCAACCAGCGGATGTGAACGTCGACGGTGCGGGTGTCGCCAGCGTAGTCGTAGCCCCAGACATGGTGCAAGAGTTGATCACGGGTCAGCACCGTTCCACGATTGCGCACGAGATAGACCAGGAGATCGAATTGCTTTGGCTGCATTTCGATCTCCTGATCACGGCACCAGACCCGTCGCCCGGGCAAGTCGATGCGCACAGGGCCAGCGACCAGCTCCCGTGTACTGCGCCGTGGCTGAGCTGTAGCCTCTTGGGGCGAGCTGCCCCCTTCAGGCGGCACCTGCGTCACGGGATAGGCGGCCCGACGCAATAAAGCACGCACTCGTGCAAGCAGTTCACGACGCCCGAAGGGTTTGGTCACATAGTCGTCGGCCCCCACCTCAAGCCCTACCACCCTGTCGATCTCCTCCCCACGCGCCGTCAGAAGCATAATCGCTGTGGTGGCTGTGGCCGGCTCCCGTCGGAGCTGCCGGCAGACCTCCAGTCCGTCGATCTCTGGCAGCATGATGTCCAGGATGATCAGCTGCGGTCGCTCGCGGCGTGCTAGCTCCAGTGCAGCTCTGCCATCGAGGGCTGTGAACACCTGATAGCCTTCCTGCTCCAGACTGTAGGCGATGGCCTCAACAAGCACTTCTTCGTCATCGACCACCAGGATCTTCTCACGTTGACCTCTGATCATAGTGACGCTCTCACCCTTAACTGAAGCGCCCGCTAATGTAGTCCTCTGTCTCTCGCCGCCGCGGTCGCTTGAATAGCTCGCTAGTCGGTCCATATTCGATCAAGCTGCCATTGAGGAAGAAGCCGGTGTATTGGGAGATGCGTGCAGCTTGCGACATATTATGCGTGACGATGACGATGGTATATTCCTTGCTGATCGAGAGCAGCAGCTCCTCGATCTTGAGCGTGGCGATGGGATCGAGGGCTGAGCATGGTTCATCAAGCAAGAGCACCTCGGGGTGCAGAGCCAGGGCCCGGGCGATGCAGAGCCGCTGTTGCTGGCCGCCTGAGAGGCCCAGCGCGGAGGCCTTCAAGCGGTCCTTGACTTCGTCCCAGAGCGCTGCGGCTCGTAGACTACGCTCAACTTCCTCGTGGATCTGCCGACGCGACTTTCTCTGAATGCGCAGGCCGTAGGCAACGTTCTCAAAGATCGACTTTGGGAAAGGATTGGGACGCTGGAACACCATGCCGACGCGCTGCCGCAAGCGAATGACATCCGTGGCCGGATCATAGATGTTTTCGCCATCGAAGATCGCTTCGCCCTCGATGCGGGTCTCGGGAATGAGATCGCTCATGCGATTGAGCGTGCGCAGAAAGGTGGATTTCCCACAGCCCGATGGCCCGATCAGGGCGGTAATCTGCCGCTGGCGAAGCGGGAGCGAGACATCGAAAAGCACCTGGCGTGTCCCGTAGTAGAAATTCAGGTGTCTGACGTCTATTGCAAGGCCGGCGTTTTGGTCCAGTGGCTGACCCGGCTCAACAGCTCCCAGGGCGTGACTCTGCCTGAAATCGACAGGGGGCGTCTCGGATGGCTGGCTGGCGAGACGCCCCTCTGTCGCTGGCAGTCGCGAGTATGGCCCACTCATATTGCTCTCCATTGCCTTTCCTCGCCACCGCATCAGCTAGAGAAGCTGATACTCCTTGTGAAGTGGAATCGCAGTATCTACGATCAGGCGATTGTTCGTCACAATGAGACGAATGTAGCGCCCGGCGAGGGCTTTGCTGATAAAGTACGGGCGCCCTTCGTAGGAAATGTGCCCGCTGCGAGCCACTTTCCGTGAGAAGATGCTGACGCCCTCCGGGAAGGTGCTACCTGTAGTGCTCACTTTATTGGTGCTCTCTGCTGCGGTATCCTTCACGGTAATCCCCTCTCTTGTAGCTGAGTTGTCTTCAGCAACTCGACTAGCCGAAACGTCCACTGATGTAGTCTTCGGTCTCCTTCTTGCGCGGGTGAGTGAAGAGCTGTTGGGTCTCTCCCTCTTCGATCAGGTGGCCGTGCAAGAAGAAGGCCGTGCGGTCCGCGATACGGGCGGCCTGCTGCATGTTATGGGTGACAACCACGATGGTGTACTGGCGCTTGAGATAGGTGATCAGCTCCTCCACCTGGAGGGTGGAGATAGGATCAAGAGCTGAGCACGGCTCGTCCATGAGCAGAATCTCTGGCTCCAGTGCCAGGGCGCGGGCGATGCACAGACGTTGTTGCTGCCCGCCCGAAAGACTGGTAGCTGGGCTGTGCAGGCGGTCTTTGACCTCTTCCCACAGTGCGGCCTGCTGGAGGCTGCGCTCGACCAGCTCCTGGAGCCGCGAACCGTGCAGCCCCAGGTTGAGTCGTGGCCCGATAGCTACGTTCTCAAAAATGCTGCGTGTTGGCAGCGGATTAGGCTGCTGAAAGACCATGCCAATGTGGCGCCTGACATTCATGGGGCGGATGCCGCGTCCATAGATATCGAGGCCGTTGGCGAGCACTTTCCCCTCAACGCGGGCGCCAGGGATGGTCTCATGGAGACGGTTGAGACAGCGCACGAGCGTCGATTTGCCGCAGCCAGAAGGTCCGATCAAGGCGGTGACGCTCAGGGGTGGCACCATCAGGTTGATATCAAACAATGCCTGTTTGCGTCCGTACCAGGCATTGAGCTGTTCAATGCTGAGCGACATTCCCGCCGGACTCGACGCGCTGCTCCTTGATTGCTCCACCATTGCCTGATCCATTGACGAACTCCCTTCTTATCTTCCTGCCTGCCTGTTGGAACCTCGCTGCTCATCGTTGCTTGAAGCCGCCTGTGGCCAGCCGTACGGCCAGGGAGGCGAGGAGGATCAGGACGATGAGCACGAAAGCGCCGGCGTAGGCCTGATTGACCTGTTGTTGATAAGGGCTGAGCGTGAACTGGAAGATGCGCAGTGGCAGAGCATCCATTGGCTGAGTGATGTCGGTGTTCCAGAAAGTTGTTCCAAAGGCGGTCATCAGCAGAGGGGCTGTCTCCCCGGCCACACGCGCCATGGCCAGCACCACGCCTGTGATGATCCCGCTGCGTGCCGCGGGGAGCACTACCTGGAGGATGGTGCGCGCCTCCGTAGCCCCCAGCGCCAGCGAGGCCTCGCGTAGCTCGCGCGGCACCAGGCGCAGCACGTCCTCCGATGTGCGCGTCACGATGGGAATCATGATCATGCCAAGGGCGAAGCCGCCGGCCAGACCCGAGAAGGTTTGCATGGGGATGACAATCAGGACCCAGGCCAGCAAACCAAAGATGATGGTAGGGATGCCGTTGAGGACGTCAACCAGAAAGCGCACTCCCTGGGCAAAAGGCCCGCGTCCGAATTCGGCCAGGTAGATGCCGGTGAACAGCCCCAGCGGGACGCCCATCAGCGAGGCCAGCGCGATGAGAATCAGGCTCCCCTGGAAGGCCTCGCCCATGCCACCGCCTGGCTCACCGTTCGGGGTTGGCAGCTGCGTAAAGAAGTCGAGGTTGATGTAGCGCAGACCCTGGCTCAGTACGTAGCAGAGCAGGTAGACCAACAGCCCGGCAGCGAAAAGGGCCGCCAGGGTGGTGAGAAGAACGATCAGGGCGTTCACCAGGCGCCGTCGTAGGGTCAGGGAGGAGCGTGCGGTCTGGAGCGGGTGAAGGCCGCTCTCTCCTGACTGCAGGGCTGGCGATGAAGGAGATGTTGGCATAGGCACGCTCATAGGCGCCCTCCTCTGCTTCTTCCTTGGGCCTGGCGCTGGAGGCTGGCGATCAACCAGCGTGCCAGGATATTGGTGATCAAGGTGATGGCGAAAAGGATGAGGCCCGCTTCGATGATGGCTGAGAGGAAGAGGCCGGGCGTCGCTTCGCCGAACTGGTTGGCGATGACGCTGGCCAGCGTATAGCCAGGGGTAAAGAGGCTGAGGCTTGGCTCGTTGGCCTGATTGCCGACGATCATGGTGACGGCCATCGTCTCACCAAGGGCCCGCCCAAGGGCCAGAATGACACCGCCCAGGATGCCTATGCGCGCGAAGGGGAGCACAGCGTGGCGAATGACCTCCCAGCGCGTCGCCCCCAGCGCGAGCAGGGCCTCACGTTGAGCAACAGGGGTCACCAGCATAACTTCGCGTGAGACCGAGATGATGAGGGGCAAGACCATCATCGTCAAGACGATGCCAGCCCCAAGGTAGCCGACGCCCTCTGGTTGCCCTTGAAAGAGCGGAAGGAAGCCCAGACGCTGTTGTAGCCAGGGTTCGCCGTAGTTGTGTAGCCAGGGGGCAAGCACGAGAAAGCCCCAGAGGCCGTAGATGACACTCGGAATGGCAGCCAACAGGTCAATCAGAAAGGCCAGGACCAGCCGGAATGGACGCGGGCAGAAGTCGACTAAGAAGATGGCTGCCCCCACGCCCAGCGGTACGGCGAAGATGAGGGCAAAGGTCGAGGTGATCAGGGTGCCAAAAATGGCCGGCAGGACCCCATAGACGTCATGGACTGGGTCGAAAGCTTTGTTGGTCAGGAAGCTGAAGCCGAAGCGTCTGATGGTGGGCAGCGAGTTGCTGATAAGAATCCAGGCTGTGCCCGCGACCAGCCCGAGGACGATCAGAACGAACAGCAGGGTGATACCGCGAAAGAACAGGTCGCCGGGTCGCTGCACTCGCAGCAGCCGTTGCCAGCGTACCCACTGCTGTCGTGCTTTACTAAGACTGACTCTCTCTTGAATCATGCACCCTCCCCTGGCTCTCTCTCCCTTGGTGATGAGGCAGGGGCTGATCTTTGTGGAATACAGTCCCCTGCCTGAACTTGTCTTTCTTGCGACCGGCGCGGCGACTCAACTCGCCAGGACGCTCGTCCGTCAGGAACCGCTGTAGCAGGCGCTGCTGCCGCACCGCAGGGCCTTGATCTGAGCCTCGTCTTTGCTGACGATCGTGTCTGGCAAGGGCACGTAGTTGAGCGGTTGCGCATACTGCTGCCCGTCGTGTACCATCCACCAGAGCAGGCGCGCCAGAGCTTGCCCCTTGTCGCTGTTGCTCTGATTCTGGTAGACCACGACCCATGAGAAGCCCGTGATCGGATAGGCGTTGTCGCCGTTGCCGTTGACGATGTAGAAGCGCAGGTCCGCCGGGATAGAGGTGAAGCTCTCCGCGTCAGCCTTGGCGCTGTCGAGCGAGGGGGCTACGAACTTGCCGGCGGCGTTCTGGAGCAGCGCGTAGGGAATGTTGTTGGCGAGGACGTAGGTCAGCTCAACGTAGCCAATGGCTCCGTCTGTGTTCTTGACCTGCCCGGCGACGCCCGAGCTGCCCTTGGCCCCAACGCCCGTGGGCCAGTTCACTGTGGTTCCTGCCCCAACCTTGCTCTGCCAGTCCGGGCTGATTGCCGAGAGATAGTGCGTGAAGATGCTGGTGGTGCCACTGCCGTCAGAACGGTGGACAACGGTGATGTTCTTGTGGGGCAGGTTGACGCCGCTGTTGATAGCCTTGATCTGTGGGTCGTCCCAGCTGGTAATCTTGCCTTCGTAGATGGCCGCCAGTATCGGCCCCGTGAGCTTGAGCTGGCTGACTCCGCTCAGGTTGTAGGAGATGGCCACTGCTCCAATCGTAATCGGGATGTGCAGAATTGGACCGCTGGTGCTCTTGTTGAGCTGATCGGTGGTCATCGGCGCATCAGTGGCGCCAAAATCGACGATGTGTTGCAGCAGGTTATTGATACCAGCTCCACTTCCTACCGCCTGATAATTGACGTTAATACCACACTTGACTTTCGGATATTCCTGAAACATTTTTGAGAATAAAGGATTGTCAAACGTCGATCCAGCGCCCGTAAGCTGCTTGGTCGAAGGGCAGGTGCTGCTATTGCTGCCTGTGGTGGTGCCTCCGCTGGAGCTGCTGCTGTTGCCGCAGGCTGCCAGTAGGGCCAGCAAGCCCAGCAGCAGGAGGGCAGTGAGATATCTCAGTTGCGGGCGCCCTCGATAGCTGGGTGAAGGTGTGAACTGTGTCATAGCGCTGGTTTCCCCTCCTCACTAACGCTGCCGTGGCGCGACGACAGCGGAAAAATAGATGAGCTGGTGGGCGGACAGGCCGGAGGACCGCCGACCTCAGCCGGGCTGCTCTTCCATTCGGGCGAGACCTGGCTCTTTTCCGCACCACCCGAATTGTACAGTTGTCGCTTTAATGGTCCTTTAAAGCTCGGTTAAGCCCCTTTAAGGGCGGGTTAAAGTTTGCCGAAGGGATAGGAAGACTCTGTTAAGAGGGGGAGGGTACCAGCCTGCCGGGAACGACTGGTACGGCTCTAAAAGATGGCTCTTGCCACGAGCAATGCAAGGGAGGTGCGCAAGAGGGTGCCCGCCGTGGCGTGGGAGCTGTGGCGTTGAGCAGGATGATGCTGAATGCTAAGGCGAACGCTCTCTTCCTTCCTCGGCGGGCCTTCCATGGAGTGGGCTGGGCTGCTTCTCTTGGAGGTCAGGCTGCGCTGTGATCGGAGATCTCTAGCCAGGAGTGCACGGCTGTGTCTCCAGGGCTCCCTGTCTCTGGAGAGGAAGGAGACGACGCTGTTGATTGAGGTTGGGGTTGAGATGAGTGCTGCCGTTCCAGGCGCAAGTGGCCATTTCCCTGGTCGGCGACCAGGAGAAGGTGGTCGCCCCTTCCGATCTCGCCCCGCAGCAGGGCCTCGCTGAGGCGGTCTTCCACTTCGTGGCGCACAAGCCGCCTCAGAGGGCGGGCCCCTTCAGTGAGTAGCTGTCGCTGGCCTCGCTTGAGGAGAGAGTTGCGGGCTGCCACGCTGGTTTCCAGGCTGATGCCGAGCCCGGCCAGGCGCTGGCAGGTAGCGCTCAGCAATTGATCGATAATCTGGCCTAGATGCTCTTGCTTGAGCGGGTGGAAGGGGAGAATGGCGTCGAGTCGGTTGAGCAGCTCGGGCCGAAAGCTCCGCTGGAGCTGAGTGAGGAGCTGTTGCCATTGGCGTCCCCGCGGTGGCCCGCTCTGAGGGAAGCCGCTTCCAAAGCCAGAGGGCGTCGCTGGCGCTGAGAAGTGGGGCAGGCCACTGGTGAGGATGATGATGGCTTCACGAAAGTCCACCAGGCGCCCTTGTCCGTCGCTCAGATGCCCGTCTTCCAGGACCTGCAAGAGCAGATCGAGCAAGGCTGGATGGGCTTTTTCAATGCCCTCGAAGAGCACGATGCTGGCTGGCCGCTGACGAATGGCCTCGCTCAGCAGGCCGGGCTCTCCGTGACCCTGGTAACCCGGTGGACTGCCCAGCAGGCGCTGTACCTGTTGGCGTTCCGTGAAGGCGGCCATATCCAGTGCGATCAATGAGCGCTCGTCTCCTGTCAGTACCTCAGCCAGGGCTGTTGCCAGATGGCTCTTGCCGACACCGCTGGGACCAATGAAGAGGAAAGAGGCTGCCGGACGCCGTGGATCACGCAGGTTGCTGTGTGCGCGGCGCACCGCTCGCGCCACGGCGCTGATGGCTTCTTCCTGACCGGCGACTCGTTGCTGGAGGAGGCGCTCCAGAGAGAGCAGATACTGGGCCTCTGCGCCGCCTGGGAAGGTCACCCGCAGCCCTGTCCACTGAGCCACCACTGCGGCAATGGCCTCCTCGTCAACACGCGGCTGCGCGTCTGTGGTCGCTGTGTCCGTATTTGTAGCACCTATCACTTTCTGCCTCAACCACTCGCTCTCTATGCCCAGAGCATGGCGCAGGAGTTGTTGCTCTTGCCGACGTAGTTCGAGAGCAGTGGGGAAACGCTGCTGCCAGATGGCGGCCTCTCGCTGCGCTCGCAGGCGAGCTAGCTCCTCGTGGAGTTGGCGTAGATCCGGCGGCGGCAGGATCTGGCGCAGCCGCAGTGCGGCGGCAGCTTCGTCGATCAGGTCAATAGCTTTGTCCGGCTGGGCACGTCCGGCAAGGTAGCGCCCTGAGAGGCGCACTGCGGCCTTCAATGCCTCGTCGCTGATGATCACCTGGTGGAAGGCTTCGTAGTGGGGGCGCAGCGCCTCCAGGATTGCCAGCGTCTCGGTGGCGTCCGGCTCAGCAATGACCACAGGCTGGAAGCGCCTGGCTAAAGCGGCGTCCTGCTCGAAATAGCGAGCGTACTCTTCAAAGGTAGTGGCTCCAATACATTGCAGGTGTCCGCGCGCCAGCAGGGGCTTGAGCAGATTGGCCACGTTCGGGGAGCTGGCTGGTCCTCCCGCGCCGATGAGCATATGAATCTCATCGATAAAGAGGAGAATGTCGCTGGCCTCCTTGATTTCTGCCATGACACCTTGTACGCGCTCTTCCAGATCGCCGCGGTAGCGCGTTCCGGCTACGAGCAGGCCGATGTCGAGGGCCACGACTCGTTTGCCTTGCAGACATTCTGGCACAGCGCCGGCGGCAATGCGGGCGGCTAAGCCCTCGACAATGGCGGTCTTGCCGCTACCTGCCGGCCCCAGAAGCAAGGGATTATTCTTAGTATAGCGCAGCAGGATCTGGATCGTGCGCGTCAATTCGGCCTCGCGCCCAATCAGGGGGTCCAGACGCCCTTCTAGGGCTGCCAGTGTCAGATCGTGGCTAACGCTGTTCAGCTCCGGGGTGCGCTCGTAGCGCTCACGGTAACTCGCCTGAAGGCCGCTGGCTGGGCTGGCCAAGGTGGAACTCTCTTGCGCGCCTGTCTCGCTGGCCTGCCCAGAGACAACAGCGGCTTGTTCGGGAGGCGCTGAGGCGGGCCTGGCCAGGGCCTGCAAGCGGGCACGTACGCTGGCACAGGTGACGCCAAAGCCCTCTAGCAGACCCAGCAGCAGAGCAGCCTGACGATCCTGGACGCTGAGCAGGCCCAGAAGCAGGTGCTCTGGCGCAATAGAGGTTGCTCCTAGTTTCCTGGCATGGAGCGCGGCGGCGTGTAAAGCTGCCCGCGCTGCTGGCGACAGCGCCTGACGGCGTGCAAGGGGGCGCTTACGGGGCCTGTCCAGGGCCTCGATCATGTGTCGAAGCAGGGCAGGCCGCAGCATGAAGGAGGCCAGCAGCTGCCCGATGAGAGGATCGTTGAGACGCAAGATGCCCAGCAGGAGCTGCTCATTGCCAATTAGCCTGCGGTGCCGTTTGCTGGCCTCTTCTCGTGCATAGTGCAGGGCCAGGCGAGCCGCAGGTGTATATGCTTCATACACAGGTTGCATTGATCTGGCCTTGTTAACCATGTTCTACAAAAATAGACTCATCAGGTAGCAGAGACCCGCCGCTTTCTCTCCCTTATCTCCTGCAGGTTGCTGAGGCGCGAGAGGAAAGCAGGAGCCTCTGTGTATAGCTCAACAATAATCGATAGGGATAAATATCTCTACAATATCTCTTGTCGGCAGGAGAAGCCTCAGCCATAAGGGGGAAAGCAGATACATCCCCAGGTACCGGAATGCTGGACAGGAGGGGGAGGGGTCACGAGCCAGGCTGCTCTGTCGAGAGAGAAGAAAGGTTGTCTGCTCATAGCCGTTGACAGCCCGGCAGTCCTGGACTCCTCAGCGTGGATATGCTACGATTCTCTTGCGAGCTTCATCGACAGTTGTCGTTCAAGTAGCGCACTGATCAACATAAAAAGCAGAGCAGGGGCAGCTGCGACTGTCTCTGCTCTCTTCTTGCTTGCGGGCTGTGTCTCAGGGCAGCTCGCTCCGCTTTGCTGATGTTCCTTGTTCTGGCTGAAGAATCGGAGGTCATACTCATATGAGTGAAGAGCAGCAACAAGCGCGCGTGCCGGGCCGCTACGGTCTGGATGAGATTGCTGCCAACCGCCTGGAAGGCTGGCCCAATCCGAACCCGGAGCGCGACTACGTCATTCATCTGGAGATTCCCGAGTTCACCTGTCTCTGCCCGCGCTCGGGCTTTCCTGACTTTGCCACCATTGTCATCGATTATGTTCCCGACCGCTTGGTGGTTGAGCTGAAAAGCCTCAAACTCTATATCAATGGCTATCGCGATCGACAGATCAGCCATGAGGCCGCCACCAATACCATTTTGAACGACCTGGTGACGTTGCTGGGGCCACGCTGGATGCGTGTGGCCGGGGACTTCAATGTACGAGGCAATATCAAAACGATTATCTTCGCCGAATATGCCGCTCCCAACTATAGCGGCCCACGTCCTGACTATCGGCGTCATATGACAGGAAGTAGCCTCTAATCGGCTTCTTCAGCGACAGTGCGAGAGAGGCCCGGCCCGCCGCTCGCCCTCCCGGTTGACCGGTGAGATCGCTCGGTGAAAAGGCCTCTCTCGCTGGCTATCATCTGCTTCGACCCGGACGACTGTTGCACAGGTTAGCGCGAGAGCAGAATCGGGCTGAAATTCGTATTGTAATCGAATGTGTCGAGCTGCTCATGTTTCTTGAGGAAATTGACGACCACGTAGGTCAGTGGGGTTGCCACCACCTCGTAGCCCACCTTAAAAAGCCACTGCGTGAGCATCGCCGTCAGCATCTCGGCAGGTGGAATCACACCCCAGAAAGCGATACTGATAAAGATCAGCGTATCCAGTCCCTCGCCCACAAATGTCGAGCCGATGGTCCGCGTCCAGAGCCAGCGCCCTTTCGTCAGAATCTTGAGCTTCGCCAGGACGAACGAATTGGCGAACTCGCCGCAGAGGTAGGCCACGAAAGAGCCGAGCAGCAGACGCGGCGTGAAACCGAGAATGGCATTGTAGGCGACCTGCAGCTTCCAGAAAGGGGCAGCGGGTGCCAGCCCTCCCACGAAAATCGCGATCACCGCCAGCAGGTTGCAAGCGAAGCCAAGCCAGATGACGCGCCGCGCAGCTGCATAACCGTAGACCTCCGTCAGGACATCGCCGAACAGATAACTCAACGGAAAAACGATGATACCGGCGGGCACGAGCAAGCCCGCCAGGGCGATGAGCTTGACGGCGATAATATTAGCGGTAATCAAACAGGTAACAAATAAAGCCGCGATTGTCACGAACCAGAACGATACTCGCAATGGACTCATCCTTTCTTGTCGCTCAGGCTACAAACATCTACCTGCCTTCCGATCTTCACAGGCCATGTGTGCCTGCGTACAATATCAAGAGCAAGCGCCATCATCATCACGCTATCCCGGCGACTGCGGCTCTCAGGTAAGTAGCAGCCGGCCTTGCCTGGCGCCATTGAGCGCCCAGTCAACCAGGGCCGGAAGCGTCAGTAGCAAGCACATCCGGCTGGCCTGACCGGAGCAGCGTGAGAGTCAACAACTGGAAGGAGAAGCAAGCATGTCCCGTCCTAAAGCGATTGCCGTTGTCAGCGGGGGGCTTGACAGCGTTACTCTGGCCCATTTGCTCCAGGCCCAGGGCTATCAGCTCCATTTGCTTTCGTTTGACTATGGCCAGCGTCATCGCAAAGAGCTGCACTTTGCCGAGCGCTGCGCCCAGCGGCTGGAGGCAGTCTTTTCCCTTCTCGATCTGCGGCAGCTAGGCCAGCATTTGAAAGGCTCGGCCTTGACCGACGAAAGCGTGGCCGTGCCTGACGGGCACTATGCAGCTGCCAACATGGCCCTCACCGTAGTGCCCAATCGGAATGCCATCATGCTCGCCATCGCCTACGGAATTGCCGTGGCCGAAGAGGCGGAAGTGGTAGCCTTTGCCGCCCATGCCGGCGATCACTTTATCTATCCTGACTGCCGTCCAGCCTTTATCGAGGCCTTTGGAACGATGGAACGTCTGGCTGTCGAGGGGCATGGCCACCCACGTCTGCATCTGGAAGCGCCCTTTGCTCACCTCAAAAAAGAGCAGATTGTCAGCCTTGGCGCGGCGCTCGGCGTCCCCTTTGCTGAGACCTGGAGCTGCTACAAGGGGGGAGAGAAACACTGCGGTACCTGTGGTACCTGCAATGAGCGCAAAGAAGCCTTCCAGCTGGCAGGCATCCCTGATCCTACCGACTATCTCCAGTAATCCAGCCCCGGGTGAGGAAGGAGGAGACTTCACCCAGAGCTTAGCAGGCGCAGCTGAGATCGAGCGTGGGTACTGCCTCTTCGACGACCGTCTCCTCCTCGCCGTCATGCCCTGAGAAGGCGCGTGGGTTCTCCAATGCCTGATAGATGATAGCCTCCACCTCCGCCAGACTATTGACGCGCACCAGGGCGCTGCGGACATATTTCGCACCCGGAAAATGGCCCAGGTACCAGCCCATATGTTTGCGCAGCTCGACGAAATGGTCCTCGCCCTTGAGCCTTGTGTAGACCCGGGCATGCTCCAGGGCCATCAGCAGGCGCTCCTCACGGCTTGGATTGGGAGGAGGCAGGTCGGCCTCCGTTGGCTCAATGCCTGCCTGCAGCAGGCTCTTCATACGCTCGCGATCGCGGAAGATCCAGGGGTTGCCCAGGGTAGCGCGCCCGATCAGTACCCCATGCACCCCTGTCTCACGAATGCGCCTGGCCGCCTCGTAGAGCGAGTGGATATCTCCGTTGCCGAGAATCAGAGTATCCGTCTGACGCACGATTTCGGCAGCAGCAGCGATCGCCTCCCAGTTTGCCTCACCCTTATAATGTTGCACCAATGTCCGCCCGTGCAGCGAGATGACAAATGGCTCGGTCTCCAGGAGATGCTGCACCCAGTCCTTGATAATGATCGAATCGTAGCCCAGGCGCGTCTTCACCGAGACCGGGATCAGCCGCCGCTCGCTGCGCGGCTGGTCGCCCCAGAGACGGATACGCTCCTCATTCATCTGCCGAATGCGCTGGATACGCTCCGGCTCCATTCCCAGATCCTCTAGCGTCTGGCCGTTCGCCCAGTCGCGCACTCCCCGCTGGGTAGCCCGAATGATCTCTTTGGCCAACTCCGGTGTGCGGATCAGGGCCGCGCCACCACCACGATTGGCCACACTTTTGGCCGGGCAGCCCATATTGATGTCGACACCATCGAAGCCCAGCTCGCAGGCCACGTGAGCGGCGCGATAGAAGGACTCTGGGTTATTGCCAAAGATCTGCGCAACCACGGGCCGCTCGGCGGGCGTGTAGAGAAAATCGCGAAAGATGCGATCGCTGCCCCGCCATAAGCCCTCGACGTTGGTAAATTCGGTAATCACGAGATCGGGCCGCCCATAGAGGCCATGCATGGTACGGCATGGCGCATCTGTTACGCCATCCATCGGGGCCAGCCCGATAATCGGTTGTGGTATCTTCTCCCAAAACGATGGGTACCTCGTCGTCATATCTCCCTCGGCTGCTACCTTTCCCTCGTGGGATGCTGAATATCTCGCCAGGTGCCAGGCACTGAGGACCGGCTATCAGGCGCATGGCAAGACCTTGCCAAGCCCTTCTCTTGCCTGCTCTATCACTGCGATTATAGCTTTGCCACCCCCGATCTGGCAAGTCGACCCCCTGGTTCCCCGGCTGTCTGGCGTCCGACGACGACCGTGGGATATAATGGGCCGCAGGAGCAGTGGCGCTCGTTGCCGCTTCGGAACCACAGAGTTCTTGTCTCTGCTCATCCTGTCTGGATCTCCGGCTGCAGTAAAGGAGTCTACGCGCGATGAATTTCTACTTGACTGAAGAGCAGCAATTAATTCGCGATACCGCCAGACGCATCGCCAGGGAGGTCGTTGCGCCTCGCGCGCCTGAGCTTGATGATACCGGGATCTATCCCGAGGATATTTTCCAGGTCTATAAGGAAACTGGCCTGTTGGGCCTGGGCTTCCCCGAAGAATTAGGCGGCAGTGGCGCTGGCATCTTCGGCCTGGCCCTGGCAGTAGAGGAAATTGCCAAGGTCGACAATGCTTGCGCCCTCATTCTTCTCCTGACGCGCCTCTCCACCAGCGCCATTCTCAAAGGGGGCACTGACGAACAGAAGCAGAAATACTGTGCAGGAACAGCGCGTGGCGAGCTGCGTGGTGCCTTCGGCCTCACCGAGCCAGGAGCCGGCTCCGACTCGGCCAATATTGCCACTCGCGCTGTAAGAAAGGGAGACGAATATATTCTTACGGGCACCAAATGTTACATCTCGGGAGCCAGCGTCGCCGATTTCTTCCTCGTTGCCGCCAAAACCGACCCGCAGGCTGGCTCTCGCGGCTTCAGTGTCTTCATCGTCGATCGTGACACGCCCGGTTTTCGCGTTGGGAGAGAGGACCGCAAGATGGGCGTGCATGGGGTTCCTACCTGTGAGCTGATCTTTGAGGAGGCACGGGTACCGGCTCACAACCTGGTAGGTCGGGAGAACGAGGGGTTCAAGCTTATCATGTGGAACCTCAATTCGGTCCGTCCTTGTGTTGCGGCGCGCGGTGTCGGCACAGCCGAAGGCGCCATTCAGTATGCCGTTGACTACGCGCGTCAGCGTCAAACCTTTGGCCAGCCGCTGATTGAGCACCAGACCATCCAGATGATGATTGCCGAGGTGGCCATGCGCATCGAAGCCTCGCGCCTCCTCACCTATCAGGCTGCTCTGCTGGTCGATGAAGGAAAAGCCGACCGTGAGCATGCTCATTTCCTCTCGATGGCCAAGGCCTTTGCCACAGAGACCGCCGTCGAAGCCTGCGATAAAGCGCTCCAGATCATGGGGGGCCTGGGCTACATGCATGAGTCGCTGACTGAGCGCTTCTATCGCGATGCGCGCCAGCTCACGATCGTCGAGGGAACCAGCCAGGTCCAGCGCCTGATCATCGCGCGTGCGGTCAAAGACAATCTACTCAACTGGTACTAGTGATAGCGGAACCTACCGCTTGCTCTCTGGCCGTGGCCTCACCCAGGCCCGGCCCGGCCAGCTGATGGTTGCCTCTCCACTCGCGCTGAGGTCCCTTCGGCCTTGTCCCCGCTGCGTCCAGCCTGGGAGAGAGATGCAGACAGAGAAGCTGGTCGGAGACGTCCCTTCAAAGAGGCAGAAAGGAAGCAGCAGGCAAGAAAGAGCGACTCTGGCTCTTCTCGCTTCCGTCGAAGAACGACAACGTCCTCTTGCCTGCTGCCTGCCTCCTCTGTCTACTGCTCTTGCCTGCTGAGGCAGCTCTCTCAGGCGGCTCGGGCCTGGCTGGTAAGCTGACGCTGGATAAAAGCGCCAATGTGCTGGATAGCCCGGGTGGCCTCGGGCATCCAGGGCGCACCGATTTGCCAGACGTGCCACATGCCTTCCCAGACCTCCAGCTCGACGGCTACCCCGGCCTGGCGTGCATGCTCAGCAAAAGCAAGCACATCGCTGAGCAGAATCTCATCGCTTCCTACCTGCAGGAGCAGAGGCGGCAGGCCGTGCAAATCAGCATAGAGCGGGGAAAGCAGCGGCTCCGCCGGGTCGTGATTTCCCACATAGGCCGCTACCAGGGGACCGACAGTCTCAGCCCGCAGCACCGGATCACGCTCGGCGTGAGTGCGCAGTGACTCCCCCTTACCGTCGAGGGCTGTGGCGGGCGATAGACAGACGGCTGCTGCCGGCAAAGCCTCGCCAGCGGCTCTCAGGGCCAGCAGGGCGGCCAGGACAAGATTGCCGCCAGCGGAATCGCCGGCCAGAACGACCTCCGAAGACTGGCAATGCTCCCTGAGCAACCAACGATAGGCGGTCAGCGTATCCTCCAGCGCTGCCGGGAAAGGGTGCTCAGGAGCCAGGCGATAGTCAATGACGAGCGCTCGCAGCTGCGCTGCTGCCGCAATGCGGGCTGCCAGTCCACGGTGACTGCGTGGGGAACCCATGACGAACGCCCCACCGTGCACGAACATGACTGTACCACGGTGACCCTTGCCCGGTGGCAAGACCCACTCTGCCGGAATTCCTCCTGCAGAAACCGGCTCGCTCACTGTGCCACAGGGAGCCGAGAGAGAAAGGAACCAGTCCCCTTTCTCCATACTGGCTCGTAGCTGGGTGATACTCACGTCTGCTCGATTGCTGAGCGAGCCGAGGCGCACAAGATGACGGAACAAGGCGCTTCGCAGGCTGGGCATAACGCGCTCTTTTCCAGATGCCTTTTGCTCGGATCACAAGGCTGCCGATCCTTCATTGACAGGCCGGCTGAGAAGGGGCCAAAGCGTTATCAGCTCCCTCGCTTTGATAGTCTACGATTCTCCATTGATGATTGCTATCCTCCTGCAGCGTTAGCGTCAGGCGATAGCTATGCGGGAGCTTACTACGGGTAATCTCGTAGGTGGAGCTCCATGAATTGTCCTGGATAACGGTCGTGCCCTCGACCTGCTTATAATCCACAACTGTGCCAAAGCAAGCATCGTAGCGTTGGGCTTGCGCAATGAAACTGCTCTGAGCGCCTGGTTGGAGTGTCATGGGGGGACCAAGGTAGTGATAGGCCTGAGCGTAGTCCTGAGTTCCCAAGGCGGCAAGAAAGTTGCTTGCCGTCACAGCAGCATCCTTACTGAGGTTCAGGCCAATACCCAAGTTGACGGCGGCAAAGGCCCCCATGAAGCCACAGATTCCACAGATGACCAGCGCAACAGCGACCCACCACCAGCGCCATTTACGCCTGCGAGGCAGCTCTGACTCAAAATCAAGATCATCAGGAGGTAGCCAGGCGGCAGGTGATCCCCGCCCTGCCGACCGGCGGCGGCGATGGCTGCGACCATTGGCCCCGTCGGTCATCTCAAACTCCGCAAAATCCTCTTCATAGCGCTCCTGAGACTCTTCATCCCAGTCCCTGCGTCCTGGCATGTGATCCTCCTGCTGGCTATAGCTTCACGATAGCTGGCTCTATCCACAGCGTTGCTCTTTGAGAGAGCACTGCAGCTAGTGCGCTGCGGGAAGTGACTCTTCTTCCCGAGCTTTCTCACCTTCACATTCGTTTCTCTTAATGACATTATCGCTGGAGAACCACTGGAGAGGCAAGCCAGACCAGACCAGACCAAGTTGCTTGCTTGCAAGAGGCGAGGCAGGGAAAAGCGCCACCAACTCATCCCTGTGTCAGAATGACCCCACTCAAGCGGGCGCGAGCGCGTTGGAGCTGCTCGCTGGCCTTCTTCGTGGCCGTCCGGGTACTCTGCCCCAGAACGACTATCAGGAAGGTCTGATCAACGCAAGCACCCAGCAGCGAAGCATCGGCGCCCTCCAAAACAGGGGCGCCGTGCACCACCAGCAAGCCTGGTTGCCCCTGGTCCTCGTCCAGAAAGCGGCGCAGGTTCTGGAGCAGCTCCGGTAAGCGAGCTGCATAAGGGGCCATCCCATGTGGCATCTCTCCCGTACCGCTGCTCAGCAGCCAGAGGTGAGGCAGAAAGGTCGGCGCCAGGTAGCGGCTCACCAGATGTGGAGTCAAGGTCTGATCCTGCAAGAGCAGGTCCGAGAGACCTGGGCCCTGGCTCAGGCCGAAGCGCTGGCTCAGTCCAGGGTGGCGCACATCGGCCTCAATCAGCACTGTTGGCAAGCCACTTTGAGCCGAGGCAATGGACAAGTTGGCTGCCACTGTCGCCTGTGCCTCTGGATGAGATGGACTGGTCAGCAGGAGTGCCAGAGACCGCTGCTGGCTCTCCCAGTTCAGGCGGATCGTAGCGAATAGCGAGAAAACGGCCTCCACATAGGCTGAACCAGGATCGTAATCCGATAGCAAAGGTTGCATCTGCGTATGTGATTCACCCACGATACACTCTCCCGAGCTGCCAGAAGGTCAAGCTGCCAGGTTGCTCCTCTCTCTGCAAACTACCTGACCAGCCGTTGCTTGTCATCGCTCTCAACTCTTCTCTTGTCTCCTTCTCCGGTTGTTCCTCGTATTGATCATTAATTAAAGCAATAGCCACATGGCAAAGCATGGTCTTGTGGTGACTCGCGTGACTCACTAAAAGATCGCCTTTCAGTCTGGGCCTCGGCCTGGCCGGCTCAGGCTACCGGAGTGGGGGGGACCCGCCGTCGCTCTCGCTGCTCCCCAGCGCGTGGTGCCCGGGGCAGCTCGCCATACACTGGCAGCTCTAGCAGCTCAACAACTTCCTCGGCGCTGCGCAGGCGATCATCCAGGTAGTCTACCAGGAAAGCCAGGGCCAACCCAATAATAAGAGCCACCAGCACGATCGCGGCCAAAAGTGTCAAGCGATTTCCCGCTGAGCCGGCCCCGAGGGCGGGATCGGAAGCGGGACTCACCAGGCGTCCAATCGCTGCCGGTTGCAGTTGCTGAGTAGTAGGACTGGCGGAGGGCGTTCCCTCAATGATATAGTCGAGATAGGTGTTCAGGTGGCTTGTCAGAACCTCACCCACGGCGTTAGCAATGGCCCAGGCTCCGGGGGCCGTAGGCCAGGTGACATCGATGGTCACCAGATTATGCGAGCGGCTTGTCGAAAGGGCCCCGCCAATTGCGCTCGCATTCTGCCAGTCGCCCAGATCGGGATTACTCCCGTAGCGTGCCTGGATAGCTGGCATATCCTGAGCGATCTGATCCGAGACGGCCTTATCAAAACCAGGCATCGTGACCACGCTTGGCACGGCATCGGCCAGCGACTCAGCCACCTGCATATCTTCAATATAGCTAGGAATCATGCTGCGAGGGGTTGGTTGCAAGCCCACCTGAAGCGTCACCGTCGAGTGGTAGGCTTTCAGCGCCCCGGGCGTCTTCCACAGATGATAGCCCTGGTAAGCCACATAGAGAGCGGCGATAACGACCACCAGGAGAACGAGCCAGAGACGGCGTCTGACGACACCCCAATAAGCTCGCAATTCCACGATTAACTATCCTTCCTCTCTTCTTCTTGGCGTGGTTGGCATAGGTAGGGGAAGCCAGCAGGAGCGGGCTCCTCTACCGCTAGAGCGCCCCCGGGGTTCCTGCCTCCCCCCGCGGTTGACCGCGCGCTGCGACCGAAGGGAGCGTAAGAGTCTGCTCGTGCGACCGCCGTTCTGCCAGTTTCGCCTCGATGAATTGCAGCATGCGGCGCTGGAAACGCGGCTTATCGAACTCCAGCGCGTGCTCACGGATCGTATAAGGATCGAAGGCCCGTTCATCGAAGGTAGCCAGCACAGCAGCCAGGCTCTCCACTGTCTGCTCGCGGAAAAAGACCCCGGTCACGCCCTCGATGACAGAGGCCAGGGCGCCGCCGGCTCCATAGGCGATAACCGGGCGGCCCGAAGCCTGGGCCTCAAGCGGCGTGATACCAAAGTCCTCCTCCCCTGGAAAAAGCAGGGCCCGGCAGTGGGCGAAGTAGTCCAGCACCTCCGCATCGCTGAGTTGACCGGCGAAGCGGATCGTCGGCCCGGCCAGCCGTTGCAACCGTGGCAGATCGCGCCCCTTCCCAATAATAACCAGCGGCAAGCGTAAAGCATTGCAGGCCTCAATAGCCAGATCAATACGCTTATAAGGGACCAGGCGGCTCACAATCAAAAAATAGTCACCACTGGCTTGCGGCTCAAACTTGAAGCGGCTGGCATCGACTGGCGGGGGGATGACCACCGCCTCACGACGATAATACTTGCGGATACGCTCCGCTACCACGGGAGAATTAGCGATAAAGTGGTCAACGCGCGCCGCCGTCACCTGGTCCCAGAGACGCAACCGACTCACCAAAAACGGCAAGAGGCTGCGAGCCAGACGTCCCAACTGCTCGCGCTCGACGTACTCCTCATAATTCCAGCACCAGCGCATGGGAGTGTGGCAGTAACAAATATGCAGCGTCTCCGGGCGCGTAATCACCCCTTTGGCAAAGGCACTGGAACTACTCAGCACCAGATCGTAGCCGCGCAGATCCAGGCTTTCCATTGCGTAAGGGTAGAAAGGCAAATAGGGCTGGTGATGGCTCGTCACCAGCGGGAATTTCTGCATAAACGAAGTACGGATATCCATCCGCCGAAAGGCGGGATCAACCCGTTGCGGATCGTAAATAGAAGTGTAGAGGGGGGCATCGGGAAACAGCTCATGGAGCGCCAGAACAACGCGCTCTGCACCCCCCATCTGATTCAGATAGTCATGGACGAGCGCCACTCTCATCGTTTTTAGTATGCACCCCGTCTGAAAATGACCGCTGGGATCGTGCCGAACAGAATCTGGAAGTAGAGACGTAGCGACCAGTTCTCAATGTAGTAAAGGTCGAGCAAGACGCCCTCATCGAAGCTCAAATCGCTGCGCCCACGCACCTGCCAGAGGCCAGAGATCCCCGGCTTAATAGCCAACCTGCCTTTCTGCCATTCCTCGTACTGGGCCACCTCGCGTGGCAGGGCCGGGCGAGGGCCAACCAGACTCATCTCTCCTTTAAGCACATTGATAAACTGGGGGATCTCGTCCAGACTCAGCTTACGCAGAAGACGCCCAACGCGCGTTATGCGCGGATCGGCCCGCATTTTGAAGAGTGGCCCCTGAGCCTCATTGCGGTCGAGCAGAGCCGTCAGCATCTGGTCAGCATTCTGATACATCGAGCGGAACTTATACATCTGGAAAGGCTTGCCGTTCAGTCCGATGCGCGTCGACTTATAGATCACGCTGCCGGGCGAATCCAGACGGATGGCCAGAGCGATGCACAGCCAGAGTGGCGCGCCCACGAGCAAGACCAGGCTGGACACCGCGATATCGACAGCCCGCGTCACAGCCCGCTGCCAGCGATTGAGGGAAGACTGCTTGATGCCGATGAGGGGGATACCCTCGATCGACTCCATATCGATGCGTGAAAGGCTCAGCTCATAGAGGTCGGGGATCAGCTTAAAAGAGGTGCCCAGCCGCTCACAGAGGCGCACAGTTCTGATCACCTGCTCATGCAAGTGGGAGGGCAAAGCGATGATCACCTCATCGACCTGCATCGAGCGGATAGCCATGCCCAGATCATCCAGCGTCCCCAACATCTTAAAGCGACCGAAATCGCCAGGAGGGTTCTCCAGATCATGGAGAAAGCCCACGATAGAGTAGCCCAAGCTGGGATTGGCGGCGATATGCTGCATAATCATCTTAGCCAGACGGCCTGAGCCGACCACCAGCACCCGGGTCTCTCCCAGGCCGAGCTGGTACAGGGTACCCATAATGGCCGAAGCGATCAGGCGTCCCAGGCAGAGCAGCACGATCGAAGTAGCCCAGACGAAAGGTACCAGCAAGCGTGAATTAGCTGTCGGCTGAAAGACGAAGTAGTAAGTAATCAAGAAGGCCATGCCAATCGTGGCCGAGCTGATGATCGTCCACATCTGACGGAACCAGGTACCAGTCAGGCGCAGCCGATAGAGGCCGCGGATGGCGAAGATGGCGATGGCCCCGATCACGATGCCGGCCTGCATCTCGGTCAGCTTATCGAGGGGGATAAATGTGGCATGGCTAGGGCCGGCGTCAGTCAGTGCGCGGCGCAGGCGATCGAGCCAGGGGCTTTCAAACAGCAGCTGAAAACGGATAAGGTAAGCGAGATAGAACGAGATCGCGACTAGCGTAGCGTCCAGCAGCACCATCACGAGGCACTCAAGGAAGCGCCACTGGCGGCGGTGAGAGCGCCGCTGTGAGATAATGCGGGTTAGCTGGCCAGTAGCCCCTGTCACTCCCATACTCCCCGTGTTCCCGGCCATCATACTGGCCCCTGCTGTTGAAGCTGCGGCCTCCGCCGAGGCTCCTGGTTTTGTGCTCACCAGACCTGCTGCTGGCGTTTGGGAGAGCTGTGCTTGTGAGAGTTCGCTACCTTTCACGGCCATATTCCTGCTTTATTGAACGTTTTGTCACTCCAGTGAAGAAACATGTTGCTCCTTGCGTTGCGGCCACGGCTCAGGCTGCTGTGGCTCCGGCGGCTTCTCGCTGAGGGCCTCTTCATAGATGGCCCGCAGCTGGCGAGCCATTGTGCGCAGCGAGAAGCGCTCTGCCACTATGCTGGCCATTGCGCGGCAGTGCTGCCGATAAGCATCGTCGCTGAGTGCCCGGTACAGGGCGTTTGCCAGGGCATCCACATCGCGCGGCTCTACCGTCAGAGCCACACCGGCACCCGCTTCGGGCAAGCTGGAGACAGTAGAGGTGACCACCGGCAGCCCGCAGGCCAGTGCCTCCGCCACCGGCAGTCCGAACCCTTCGTAGAGGGAGGGATAAGCAAAGGCCGTGGCTGCATGATACCATAAAACCTGCTCGCTGTCCGCGATGAAACCCGGGAATAGGACTTCTGACTCAAGCCCCAGGCTGCGAACGCGGGCAAAGATCGAGTCATAGAGCCAGCCCTTGCTCCCCGCCAGCACGAGCTTCTCGCCAATGCCCTGCTGGCGTTTCAAACGAGCAAAAGCCTCAATCAGTGTATCGAGATTTTTGCGTGGTTCTAGCGTCCCAAGATAGAGAATAAACCCGCTCTCAAGCCCATAGCGAGCGCGAAGCGCCCCTACTGCCTGCTCATCTCGCTGACTGGCGGTGAAGCGGGCATCAATGCAGGGATAGACGGTGCGCAGGCGCTCTGCCGGCAGAGAGAGCAGCTCGATGGCATCGCGGCGCGTGCTTTCTGAGACCGCGATGATCAGCCTGGCGCGGCGCAGGCTATGTAACGTAAAGGTGCGTTGATAGAGCCGTTTCGGGCCTGTCAGAACCTCCGGGAAGCGGAGGAAAGCCAGGTCATGGAGAGTCACCACCCCCTGACAGTCCGCTGGCAACCGGAAAGGGAGCACGTTCACCGGCGAGTGCAGCAGCTGAATTCGCCGCTGGCGCAGCTCGCCCGGCAGCTTCAGCTGCTCCCAGGCCACGCGCATTGCTGGCCGCTCTTCCGGCCAGGGGGCGCTCACGTAGGTGAGCTGCGGATGGCGTGCTACCGCGGCTAACCGCTCCTCTACCTCATGACCATTCACAAAGATAGTATAGCTATGCTCACCAGGTTCCTGGGCCAGTCCCTCCAGCAGCCGGCGAATGTAGCGGCTCACTCCACTATTACGATAGCTCTGGCTGTACGATAAGAGCTGGGCATTGATTCCAATATGCATCACAACTGCTGCCCCTCTTCGAATGGCCTGTTCCCTATTTTATGCTATAGCAACCGCTATAACCTGCCAGAAGAACGGCTTGTAGGCTGACCTGGTAACAGCTCTGGGCCTTTTCACCCGCCCTTTGCCTGCTCTCGCCTCCCGAGCGAGCGAGAGTAGTGGCTCAGCTTGCCAACACTCGTGTGAGTTGCTTATGTGCGGACCACCTGCTACCATCACCCTATTACGGATAAACGCATGGCCCTGTCCTTTAGACACAGGGAATCCTGCTTCTCTCTAAGCGCCCTTCTCCTCTGGACGCACGGGGAGCGCAAGCCCTGGAACTTGCTCGGAGCGCTGGTGAGCGAGGCAGAACGTTTCTGCTTTTGAGCTGCCCGGACCCGGCTCTCCCACTGCCCCCAGAACCACTCAGGCCAGCTTTCTTGACCGCAGCCCCTTGCCTGTATACAATGCAAAAAAGGAAACACTCCTCTCCTCCTGGGCAGCTCTCTCTAGAGTGCCTGGCCGTTCGCTGAGCGAGCCAGCCGGAAACCGGACAGGGGGATCGGATCATCCCGAGAGGGAAGAGCACTGCTAACAACAGCGCAGAGGGCAGGCCAGGCCGTAGCCAGTAATGCTGTCTGCTTGCTCATGCTGGGGAGGACCCGGTCAGAGTAGGGGGCTTTGGAGCGCTACCGAGGTCGGGCCTGGTGGCGCGGCTTCTACTCGGCCTTGCTATGCCTTTCCCATGCGTTGCGTTTTTCTCGGCGTCGGTGTAATATAGCCTAAAGTCTCGGAATTGCCTAGTGTGCACATCACTCAATCGCGAGCTATCAAGTACGGGAGAGAAGTGCTTTGGCCAAACAACTCCGTCTCGACGTTGCACAGCTAACAGACGTTGGCCGCAAGCGTGAGCACAATGAAGACAATATGGCCTATGTCATCCCCAAGGACCCCCAGGTGATGGCAACCAAAGGCTCACTGTTCATTGTGGCCGATGGCATGGGCGGTCATGCGGCGGGGGAGGTGGCAAGCGAGATTGCCGTAGACACTGTTAGCACGGCATACTATCAGGACGACAGCGATGAGGTTCCGGTCGCCCTGGTCCGCGCCATTAAGCGCGCCAATGCCGCCATTCATCAACGCGCAGCCGAGAATATGCTGCGCAGCGGCATGGGCACAACCTGCGTGGCAGCGGTGCTGCGCGGGAATATGGCCTATATTGCCAATGTGGGCGATAGCCGCGCTTATCTGATCCGCGGCAAGACGGTCAAGCAGATCTCTCAGGATCACTCCTGGGTTGCCGAGCAGGTACGCGCAGGCTTGCTGACTGAGGATCAGGCCCGTACTCACGCGCAGCGCAATGTGATCACTCGCTCGCTGGGCACACAACCCGATGTCGAGATCGATATTTTTACCGAGCCACTGCAGGAAGGGGACTCGCTGGTCCTTTGCACCGATGGCCTCTCCGGGCTGATTACTGAAGATGAACTGCAGGAGATTGTCAATCGCTTCGTTCCCCAGGAGAGTGTCTATCACCTGGTCGAACGCGCTAATGAAAATGGGGGTCCAGACAATATTACGGCGATCGTAATCCGCGTCAACGAGGTGGGGGTCGAGCCGCCCCCTCGCCAGCGGCGCCCTGTGGCCGTCGGTGGACCCGAGGAGGATACAGCGATTCTGGGGACTTCGCTAGCTTCTTCGACTGGCCAGGCCGGGGCTCGCTATGGCAATGGCCACAGCGGCACCTTCTCTTTCTCTGCTCGCTCGGCGCCAGCTCTGGCGGATGCCGCGGCAGTGGCCGCTCCTGCCTTGCCTCTACCTAAGCGCCGGCGGCGGGGACGAATCTTCTTTCTCAATGTGGCCCTGCTCATGGTGGTTCTCCTGGCGCTGGTCATCGGCGCAGTCTACTATCTCGTGCTCCGCCAGGGACCCGATCCCGATCAGGTCCTGGCCCAGGCAACTACTCTGGTCAATCGCGCTGCGGGTGAGCTGAGTGCCGACCCTGTACGCGCCCTGCAAGATCTGGCCAGCGCCCAGCAGTCTCTGCGCTCGCTGCAGGGCGTGACGCTCTCAGAGGCTCAGCGAACGCAGCTCGCCAATCTTCAGCGCTCGCTGACCAGCCGGGCTCAGGCCGCCCTGGTTGCCTACAATAAGCGTTTTGGCATTACTTCCCTCCCCTGCTCCAGTACCGGTGTGAGTCCAATCAATACCGGGAGCATTACCACCCGAGCCCGCAGCCTGACAATTCTGCAGCAAAAGGGAAAAACGCTCTTATACGCCTTGGGTGAAGATAGTCAGCTCTACCCGCTGATGCAGGTTAATCACCAGTATAGCCTGCAGAATCATCTCAACCTCGATGGAAATGTGCTCGGCGTAGCGAGCGCTAACGATGGCTCGCAGCTCTATCTGGTCATCGCTCGCACCGGCCAGAGCCAGGGAGCAGCCTCTGTCAGCTATGAGCTGGCCACTCTGCAAGCTGGCCAGACGAAGGCCAAAACAGCCCCGATCGATACAGCCTTGACCTCCAACGGTCAGGTCCCGTCGCTCATTGCGGCCTGGGATAGCGATGTCTATGTGGTCTTCTCTTCTAAACAGGCTCCCAACAGTGCCCAGATCGTCGACTTCGATCGTACCAAGCTGACGGCCAAGCAGGCGCCGCTGCCGATCTCGGCCAATGTAGTGAGCTTGGCCGCTTTCCCCAACAATCAGCTCTTCCTCTTGCTGGGTGATGGCAGCGTGCAGAGCCTGCAATACACGTCAGGCAAGGCTCAAGAACCAGTACCAGTGCCTGTGCAGGTACAGCGTCCTATTCCCAGTGCGCTCCCGGTCAGCCATCAGAGCTTCACTGCGGCTACTCCCGTGCCGACCGTCACGGTGCCAGCGCAGCAAGGTCCTGTCCCGCTGCTGGCCTCGAACAAGGCCACCCTCTCATCAGGGCTGGTGAATCATATTCCCCATCTCTATGTGGCCGATAGCGCGACCCATCGCGTGCTCGCTTTTGCGCCACTCGGCGGCGGTTCAGCCGGTGGCACTTCTGATTCGAACAGTATCTTAGTGCAGCTTACGGGACAGTACAGCTCTCCAGGTTTGTTTGCCTCTCTGCGCAATGCTCAGCCTGATCCTGCCAGTGGTACCCTGCTCTATACACTTGCTCAAAATACTGCCTCCCTGCTCAATGTGGTTTCGGTCGACACCAGCTCGTCGGGGAGTTGTGCCTGAGCACGAGATGGTGTACACTTGGTGACAACTATTGCAGAGAGTGGCCAGCAGGGGCCGCTGCCCGCGAAGCCTTCTTTCTTTTTTCGGGCCACCTGAACCTGTTTTTGGGCGGCGGTTCTCCTCTCGCGTGTGCGTGAATGGCAGTGAAGAAGGAGTTCTGAGCAATCGTGAGTTTCGCCGTACATTATCGTACTCATACCTGTGGAGAGTTACGTCGAGAGCACTGTGGGCAGCAGGTGCGCCTGGCGGGCTGGGTCAGCCGCCGGCGCGATCATGGTGGGCTGATTTTTCTTGATCTGCGTGATCGTTATGGGGTCACGCAGATCGTCTGTGATCCCTCACGCTCGGAGGAGGCGCATCGCGTTGCCTGTGAGCTGCGGGCGGAATATGTGATCGAGGTGACGGGAACGGTGGCGTCCCGCCTGCCGGGTACGGAGAATCCCCATTTGGAGACAGGCGAGATCGAGGTTGTGGCTGCGGCCATTCGCCTCCTGAATCCCTCGCGCGTCCCCCCTTTCTCGATCGCTGGCGAGAGCCAGGTTGAGGAGACCCTGCGCCTGAAGTATCGCTATCTCGATCTGCGACGGTCCAGGATGCAGAAGAACATGATCCTGCGCCATCGCTTGATCAAGGCGATGCGCGACTACCTGGATGAGCGTGGCTTTTTGGAGATTGAGACGCCCATTTTGATCAAGAGTACGCCCGAAGGGGCGCGCGATTACCTGGTGCCGAGCCGGCTCTATCCCGGTCAATTCTACGCTTTGCCGCAGTCGCCTCAGCAGCTCAAGCAGCTACTGATGGTCGCCGGTCTGGACCGCTACTTTCAGATTGCTCGCTGTTTCCGCGACGAAGATCAGCGCTCGGATCGGCAACCGGAGTTTACGCAGCTAGATATCGAGATGGCCTTTGTCGATGAGAGCGATGTGATGAACCTCATCGAGGGGCTGCTGATCTTCTTGGTTGAGCAGCTGACGCAGAAGCGCATCAAGCAGAAGCCGTTCCCGCGCCTCTCCTATGAGGAGGTGCTGGAGCGCTACGGTACTGATCGCCCCGATCTGCGCTTTGAGTTGCCGCTGGTGACCATCTCCGACCTGGCGGCTGGCAACTTTGGGGTCTTTCAGCAGGCCCTTACCGCCGGCGGCGCGGTCAAGGGCATTCGCGTTCCAGGGGCAGCGGGCTATAGTCGGCGCGAAGTGGAAGAGCTGACAGAGTTTGCTCGCAGCCTGGGAGCGAAAGGGCTGGTCTCATTGGCCATCGGTCCGACGGGCGAGCTGAAGTCTGCTCTGACCAAGTTCTTGCCTGCCGAGCAGCTCCAGGCCATCGTGAAACGCCTGCAGGCCGGCCCTGGCGATCTCCTCCTCTTCGTGGCCGACCACCTCGAGGTCTGTAATGAGGTGCTCTCGCGCCTGCGCCTGCGCCTGGCCGAACGCCTGAAGTTGATCGACCCCCAGGAATTGGCCTTCTGCTGGGTGGTTGACTTCCCGCTGCTGAGCTATAACGAGGAGGAAGGGCGCTACGAGGCCGAACATAATCCCTTCTCCGGCATGCGCGAGGAGGATGTGCCTTTGCTGGAGACGGAGCCGCTGAAGGTGCGTTCGCGCCAGTACGATATCATTTGCAATGGCTCCGAGATTGGTGGGGGGAGTGTCCGTATCAATGTCGCTTCGCTCCTCCACAAGGTTTTCTCCTTGATGAATTATAGCGATGAGCAGATTCGCGAGCGCTTTGGCCATATGCTGGAGGCCTTCGAATACGGCGCTCCTCCCCACGGAGGCATCGCTCTGGGCCTGGACCGCCTGGTGATGATCCTCGCCGATGAACAGACGATTCGCGAGGTGATCGCCTTCCCCAAGTCGCAGAGCGCTCAGGATCTGCTGCTGAACGCTCCTTCACCTGTGGATGAGCAGCAGCTGCGCGAGCTTCACCTCCAGGTGCGAACCGAGGAGGCAGCTCCCCAACCTCCTGCCCAGAGCTGAGGGACATATCCTCACGCTGCAAGCGCTGTACAGGTCCTGCGGGCAGCCAACCCTGCTACGAAGAAACTGGGGTTGCTCCTGCCCGCAGATGCTGCTTCGACCATTGCCCCCTTAGTCTACTGCTTTTTCTCTATAGACAATTAATTGAAGGTTAATATTTATATGCATCCGAATTTGCTAATATTATCTAGTAAAATTTGCATCTTTTTCTTGCCCAAAAATTCGCTTGTGAGTTAACGATAGATTTCTCCTTAATACGATTTGGATAGGCAAGTATACTGGAAGTAGATCCCCCCAGATCTAGAGAAAGTTTCAAATCACCCGGATGGGAGGATGGAAGGAGAAGAAGACAATGGCCACAACGAATCAGGGAAACACAACTCGCAATACACAGTCAGGTTCAACGGGATCACTGAGCGTCTTGAGTCGGCAGTCGGGTTCATCTCATCACTCGTCGGTAGGGGTGGGACCCAAGTTTGTGCCGGCTCTCAGCGAAGACGAAGCCATTGGCCAGGCTCGCTTGCTGAAGGCGCTGGCCGACCCCACTCGCCTGCGCATTCTGAGCCTGTTAAGTCGCTATGAAGGGGAGGTGTGTGTCTTTGAGATTGTGGAAAGCTTCACTCTGGAGCAACCGACTATCTCGCATCATCTCCGTATTTTGCGGGATGCGGGCCTGGTGGATTGCCGCAAAAAGGGCCTCTGGGCTTATTACTATGTGCGTCGCGAGGCCCTGAACCGTGCTCGGGATGTGATCAGCGGCATTGTCTCTTAGCCTGGCCTGATCCGCTCTGACTTGTCTCTGGGCTGGAATGCCTGGCTGTCTCAATGCCTGCCCAGCCCTACTCTGCTCTGCTCTCCTCTAGATCGCGCTGGCTGCTCCCTGGGGGGCTGCTTCCTGCCAGCCTGTGTGGCTGGCCTTTTGCTGGTCCCCACGGGGGTCAGGTCTGGAGCGGGGCAAGACACGCTGCCTGCTTCTCCCTGGCTGACTGGCTGACTGACCAGCGCTGCAGAGCGAGACCAGTGGCGGGTGGACTGAAGGGCCAGGCGGGCCCGCCCGGGCCTGGGTGGCCAGACCGACAGCGCTGCAGCCTCACCTGGGGGCCTCCATGACAGAAAGAATTGCCCGGCGTCCGTAGTAGTGCTGGGGGTCTTCCTTTCCTCTGCATGGAGCCGCCCCCAAATTCTCCGTACTGGTCAATTCCCCTCTTGACAAGGCTCAAAATTTTTTGTATCCTACAAGGCGGAAACGATAAGTGGTAAGTGTGCCTGTAGCTCAGTGGATAGAGCGTTGGCCTGCGGAGCCAAAGGTCAGAGGTTCGAACCCTCTCAGGCACGCCGATCGATAAGCCCTGATCATTGGCGGTGATCAGGGCCTTTTTCTTTGTCTCTGGCCCGGTTTGGGGCCGAGGCTGACCTCGACGGGCAGTCTGACTGTGAGGTCTCTGCGCGGTGTCCTGCCTGGGCGAGAGGCCAGGCAGCCGCCAGGTTGCAGCCCTCCCTCCTCCCTGCTAGAATCGAAGCTACACGGCTGTGAGGCAACTGCTGCTGCTTGAGGAGCTTTGTCTTGTGGGAACTGCGCTCAGTCTCGGTCTCGGTCAGGGGGACAGCCTTATCCTCCTGCCAGCCTCGCGGGCCGTTGGAGTGTCGCCGTGACTCAGAGCTGGTTCTGTCGCTACCTGTCTCGGGCATGCTGGTGCCCTACCTGGGAGTGTCTTGCCGGTTGGTGCCAGGTGCTGGGGCTTACGGGCATGACGAGGTATCGCCTCTTCAGGTGGCGACGCAGGCTCCTGCTCGGGTGGCGGCAAGACCAATCTGTAGGGAGCACTGTTGCAAGCTCAATGGAGAACAAACAAACCTTGCTCTTTGTGCGTCATGGCCAGACTTCCTGGAACGTTGAGCATCGCCTGCCTGGACGCTTGCCTGGTATTCCTCTGACCGATCAAGGGCGGCAGCAGGTGGCGCGCCTGGCTGATGCCTTGAGTGTGCTACCGATCAGTGCCATTATCAGCAGTCCGCTGGAGCGGGCGCGTGATACGGCTGAGATTCTGGCTCAGGCTTGGGGTCTGGAGGTTTGGCTGGAGCCTGATTTGATGGATACCGATGTGGGGCACTGGGCTGGTGAGCGTTACGATGAGCTGTTCAAGAAAGATCCCGCCTGGAAGGCGTTTGTGCAAGATCCAACGGTGGCCCCGGCCCCTGATATTGAGACATTCCCCCAGGTGCAGCAGCGTGCTGTCGCCGCAGTGGAGCGCTGGCGCCAGCGCTCCGAGGCGGGTGCCTGGCCGCTCTTTGTGGCTCACGCCGATGTGATCAAGCTGCTCCTGGCGCACTACAGTGGCTTGCCGCCTGTGCGGGCACCCCTGCTGGGGATCGATAATGCCTCAGTGAGTATCGTCGAACTGGAGGGAGAGTTGCCTCCTCGTCTGGTTGCTGTTGGCTGGACTCCCCGCCCGGGCTGGTTGCGCCCTCCGGGAGCGCATGCTTCTGCCCCCTCTCCTGCTGCCTCGCCAGTGGCGGCCTCGCCGGGCGCTGGCGAGCAGCCTGGGGAAAAGGGTACAATAGAAGGAGAGGCTTAGTGCGCTGCCTGGCTATTGTGTATGCTGAGAGAGTGCTGGAAGGAAAGAAGCAGCATGTTTGATCCGCGAGATCCTTACGAGCGTTACTGGTGGCATTATGAGTCACGCCGCCCGCTCTCGATTGCGCAGATCATCGCCCTGGGCTCGACTGATGCGGAGACGGTAGCCTTGATCTGGCTCATGCTGGAGCACGGCGCCTCGCTCACTGTGGCTGGGCCGACTGATCCTCAGCCCGGTGTTGGCAAAACCACTACCCTGAATGCTCTGCTCCAGTTTCTTCCTGAAGGAACGGCCCTGGCCTATATGTCCGGCATGTACGAGGATTTCTCTTTCACTCGCTTGCCGGATGTCGATCCCACTCGCACCTATGCTCTCTGCAATGAGGTCAGCGATCATTTGCCGATTTATATGTGGGGGCGGGTGGCTCGCCGCTATCTGAGGCTCCCCGCTCAAGGATTCCATATCGCTACCAGTGTCCATGCCGATACGATTGATGATGTAATCCATATGTACCGTCGCGATCTGCGCCTGGATGTCGAAGATATTCGTCGTCTGGGCCTGGTGCTCAATATGGGCCTGGTAGGACGCATCTACCCTCCGCGCCGCCGCTGGTTTACCACCCATTATCTGCATCCTGCAGCTCCGCCCGATCGACCCGAGGAGATCGTCAAGCTGCCTCTTTCCATCTGGAATCCAGAAGACGATAGCTTTGAGCATGCTGATGCCTGCGTGCTCGATGAGCTGGCGACCATCGCCGGCTTGCCCTCCCAAGCGTTCAGGGCCGCCTTTAAGCGCCGTGTCGCCTGCCTCCAGGAGATCTCTCAGGGACGCGGTATCGATATGCACGAAATGTTCGATGCTATCGAAAAGGTGCGAAAACAGGAGCGCCAGGAGCGCTCGTGAGCCAGTCTAACCTGAGCCGCCAGCCCTCGCGGAAATATCCGCGCTTTGCCCGCGTGTTCTATATAATGGCTACAGCATGGCGCTGTAGCCTTGATGGTACATTGTGGTCTTCCGCCTGTTTTCAGGAGAGGAAAGGAGGGACGCCTGTGTCCGCGCATCTGCTCTTGATAGCAAGCGAAGGGCGCTGGCCCCGCATTTGCAACTCGTAAAGGTTGATCCAATTCTGGTGAGGAGAAGGAGTTTGCGCATTATGAGGCATGCCATTGCCATGCTCTGCGTCCACACGTCTCCGCTGGACATGCCGGGGCAGACGCCGGACGCTGGCGGCATGAATGTCTATATTCGTTCTCTGGCGCGCGAGCTTGGTCAGCGCCAGGTTACTGTTGATATCTTTACCCGTCGCACTGATTCCCATCTTCCCCCGATTGTTCCGCTAGGGCCACGTACGCGAGTCATCCACGTTGAGGCTGGTCCGGTCGCACGTCTACCGAAGCAAGACCTCTATGCTTATCTTCCCCAGTTTTGTGCTGCGGTCGAGGCTTTTCGTCAGGCTGAGGATCTGAGCTATGACCTGATTCACAGCCACTATTGGCTCTCGGCCTGTGCTGGTCTAGAGCTGGCCGGTCGCTGGCATGTTGCACATGTGGCGATGTTTCACACGCTGGCCCGGGTGAAGCTGCTCAGTGACCCTTCCAGTCAGGAGCCTCCCTTGCGCGCTGAGATGGAAAAGCAAGTCGTCGCCGCTGCCGATCGTATTATTGCTGCGACAGCTGAGGAGCGCCTCCAGCTTATGAATCTCTATGCAGCCTCACCTACCCGTATCAATGTCATCCCCTGTGGTGTTGATCTGCGGCGCTTTATTCCGCAGGATCGTTTTCAGGCTCGTCAGCGCTACTGTCTTCCGATGGAGCGGCCTCTGCTCCTTTTTGCGGGACGTCTGGACCCTTTCAAAGGGCCTGATCTGCTCCTGCGGGCATTGGCGCAGATGGAAGAGCAGGCTGAGGCGGTCGTTGTTGGTGGCAAGCTGCGTGGTGATCGTGAGCTTCAGCATCTGCGTCGACTGGCGGCCTCGCTTGGGTTAGCTGATCGGGTACATTTTCTGGGGGCTTTACCGCCGTGCGAGATGCCTTTTATCTACAGCGCTGTCGATGTGACGGTCGTGCCTTCTTGTAACGAAAGCTTTGGACTGGCGGCGGTGGAATCGCTGGCTTGTGGAACGCCGGTGGTGGCCACGCGCGTCGGGGGGTTGGCAGCCATTGTGCGCCACGGCGAGACCGGTTATTTGGTGCCTCGTTGCCCGGGCTTCTTCGCAGAGCGTCTGGATTTCATGCTGCGTCATCCTCTCTTACTGGCCCAGATGCGCCGGGCCGCGCGCCCCTCGGTGATGCGCTTTAACTGGCAGCAGATCGCCTCACAGGTTCTGAATGTCTATGCTGAGCTGCTCAATGATGGGCGTTGCCTGCTGGCGCAGTAGAAGGCAGCAGGACGGGGAGGGTTTCTCAGCGCTCGCTGGCCGCTCTGCAAGGCCGAAGGGGAGGAGTGCCAGGTCCGTCCTCGGCTTGAGCAAGTGAAAAGATGAGGAAAGAAGAAGCATTGATCTCAGGGGGAGGAACAATGAGCGATGACGCGAGCACGCCTGCGTGACCTGGGTATCAGTCTGGGGCATCTGCCTCCGGGTCGCTTCAACGCCATTACCGATGTGCCTG